>DAOLNV010000003.1:50254-156345 GCA_035416745.1 Candidatus Hydrogenedentota bacterium
TCGTACCGGAGCAACTCCGTCATCTTCATCCCAGCACCCTCCCAGGATTCCCGCACCGTGGGCAGTATACTGAAAATATAATCAGATGTCAAGGGGTGTGGAGTTCGGCGTCCGAGTGGGCGGGAAACCTCTGCGGAGGCGACTCTGCGAAACGAAGGTGAATTATTTGGCAAGGGGGGTATGCTGTAAGCTATTTACATAAAAAGATTTATGGGCAATGTCTGAAATCCGGGGCTGTTTCGCGCCGTTGGCGCTGCAATACGGGGAAGTATAGAGTGTTCGGCGGACTGTGGCCTGTCGAGCAAACGACAAAAGGGACAAAAGGGACACAAGGGACGGAAGGCACGGCAAAAGGGCAGGGCGCTTGGGGGAACTGAAGGACGCAGGGCGGACGAAAGGGACGGCGTGTGGGCGGCGCGCTTGGTGAGGCCAGTGCGGCTCTGCGATGGAAATTCCTCATCGATGTCACGCTGTTCGTAGTGCAACGTGAAGAATGCAATGCTCTTCTGCGATACTGAGGCCGGTTTCGGAGGATGGCACTGAAAGGGGATGGATTGATGGCGGAACGTAATGAGGTGATTTCGCATTGGCCCGACGCAGATGTGCTGGTGGAAAAGGCCCGGCGCCTGATCGATGCGCCGGCGTATACCGTAAATGCGGCCAGGATGGCGGAGTATCTGGCGTATTTCGATGCCCGGTGCCCGAAATCGAAGGCGGCCACGGCGGAGGCTGCCGGACTGATCCCCGGGGGGGTCCAGCACAATCTTGCGTTCAATTATCCCTTTCCCTTGAGCATCCGGAAGGCCGAGGGCGCTTATCTCTGGGACGTCGACGGCAACCGGTACATTGATTTTCTCCAGGCGGGCGGACCCACGGTGCTCGGGAGCAACTATGCGCCTGTGCGCGACGCGGTCATTGGGGTTCTGCGTGAGTCGGGACCCGTCACGGGCCTCTTCCATCAGTACGAACTTGAGCTGGCCAGACTCATCAACCGGCACATGCCGTCGGTCGAGATGTTCCGGATGCTTGCCAGCGGGTCCGAGGGGTGCATGGCCGCGATTCGCGCCGCGCGCAACTTCACGGGCAAGAAGAAGATCATCAAGATGGGCGGGGCGTATCACGGCTGGAGCGACCAGTTGGTGTTCGGGACGCGCATCCCGGGCACGGGGCCCTTTGAGGCTTCCGGGATTCCGGAAGAATGCCTCAAGCATACCCAGGAGTTTTTCCCCAACGATCTTGACGGTGAGAACGGTCTCGCGGCGCTGTTGGAGAAGAACAAGAACGATGGCGGCACCGCGGCGGTGCTCATCGAGCCCGTAGGCCCTGAGAGCGGCAGCCGGCCGCTGTCTCGGGACTTCAACCAGCGGGTGCACGGGCTCTGCGATGCGTATGGCGCGCTGCTCATTTTCGATGAAGTCGTTACCGGGTTCCGGTTGGGCCTTGGCGGCGCACAGGGGTACTTTGGCGTGAAGCCCGACCTCACCGTTTTCGGGAAATGCGTGGCGGGCGGCTATCCCGGCGCCGGCGGCGTCGGCGGGCGTAAGGATGTAATGTCGACGTTTGCCTCGGGTATCGGTTCGGAACAGCAGCGGACCCTTGTGGGCGGCACACTTTCCGCCAATCCGTTGAGTTGTGCGGCGGGGTACCACGCTCTTCTCGAGATGGAACGCACGGGGGCGTCCGCGCTGGCGGCCCGCGCCGGCGACCGCCTTTGCCAGAAACTCGAGGATGTCATCGCTTCGCTCGGCGCGCCGTTCTTTGTTTACAATTACGGTTCGATCGTGCATCTCAATACCCACGGGGTGCTGTTGGTGGATATCTCTGATCCGCAGGGGTTGTTCAAGATTCTGCAGCGCAAGGAAATCGCCAAGCAGATCGGGGCGGCGTACACCGCCGAGGGCATTATCACCCTTGCTGGAAGCCGTCTTTACACCAGCATGGCCGATACGGACGAGGTAATCGACCAGGCGGTCCAGGGCTTCGCGCGGGTTCTAGAAAGCTGCGAACCGGTTGCGTGACGGGAGGAATCGGGTGAGTACATATGCGCCATATAAAGAACGCGTTCTGGACGCCAGCCAACAGCTGTGGCGGGACGGATACTTCGGCACAAAGCACGGCAGCGGCGGCAACGTGTCGGTTCTGATCGACGGCGAAGATGCCGTCGCCGTGACCCCGTCGGGCAGGAACTACGGTGAGATGACCGCCGCCGACATCTGCATCGTCGACTTTGAGCAGCGCCGCATCGAAGGCGCGTTAGACCCTTCCGTGGAGACGGGCATGCATCTGGCGGTTTACAGGGAACGCCCCGACGTCAGCGCGGTTATTCATACCCACCAGCCCTATGCCAGCATCTTCGCCGTATTGAACGAGTCCATTCCGCTCCTTTTTGACGAAGTTGCCGTGGCTATCGGCCCCGAGATTGCGGTTTGTCCCTACGGACTTTCGGGCAGCCCCGAGCTTCTGCGGAACGTGGTGGGCAAGCTATCCAACCGGTGCCATTGTTACCTGCTTCAGAACCACGGGGCCTTATGCATCGGGCCGGACCTGGAGCGTGCGCTCTATTTTGCTGAAGTGCTCGAGAAGACCGCCAGGATTTATTATCGCGCGCTGGCGACGGGAATGCAGATACATGCCCTGCCGGACGGGCTTCCGCAAGCCCTTTTCCAGTTCACGAAAAGCAGGCAGGACGCCGAGATCGCGCGGAAAGAGAAACTGCGTCAGTCAATGTGAACGTTGCTCATACGGTTGCATGCCGCGCCTCGAGGGGAACGCGCTGTCTGGGCCACAGGGGAGATTCATGGCGGCCAAAGAGTGTATTCTGGCCATAGACTTGGGGACTTCCGGCTGTAAAGCTGCCCTCGTCGACATGACGGGAAAGGTCCTTGCCTGGGAGTTCCAGGCAGTGCCTGTTTTCCTGCTTCCAGACGGCGGCGCCGAGCAGAATCCCGAGGATTGGTGGCAGGCGCTGGTCCACACCTCGCGCGCGCTCGTACAGCGGGGCGTAGTTTCTCCGTCCGCGATTCTCGCCATCTGTTGCAGTACGCAGGGCGAGTGTACGGTGGCGGTAGACGCGCAGGGCAAGCCCCTGATGAACGCCATCTTGTGGATGGACTCGCGCGGGGCGCGCTATCTCGATAAACTGACCGGAGGATTCATCCGCATTGCCGGATACGGCGCGCTCAAGCTGATTCGCTGGGTGCGCCTCACAGGCGGCGCGCCCGCGATGTCGGGAAAGGACCCGGCGGCCCACATGCTCTTCGTCAAACACGCGTGCCCTGCCGTGTATGCGAAGACCCACAAGTTCCTGAGCGCCCTCGACTACCTGAATCTGCGGCTGACCGGGCGTTACGTGACAACTTTCGATTCGGTTCTCACGTCGTGGGTCACCGACAACCGGGACCCCTCCAATATCCGGTACCATGCAGGCCTGGTCAGAGACAGCGGGATCGGGCCGGAGAGGTTCCCCGACATCGTGCCCTGTACGGAGGTCCTTGGTCCGGTAGCTGCTGAATTCGCGGACGCCGTTGGCCTTGGCGGGCACACCCAGGTGGTTGCCGGCGCGATTGACACCAGTGCCGCCGCCGTAGGGGCGGGGGCCGTACGCGATTACCAGGCGCATCTTTACGTGGGCACGTCGTCGTGGCTGGCCGCTCATGTGCCATTCAAAAAGACCGACATTCTTGCGTCGCTGGCGTCCGTACCGTGCGCGGTTCCTGCCCGCTACCTCCTCATCGCGCTGCAGGCGACGGCGGGCGGCAATCTCGCGTATTTGCGCGACACCTTCTTTTTCGGCAACGACGCCCTGGCAAACGGTCCCGCGCCGGCCGACGCGTACGACCGCATGTGCGCCTTGGCCGAAACCTCGCCGCCGGGCAGCAAGGGCCTGCTCTACACGCCTTGGATCTACGGCGAGCGGTGTCCGGTCGAGAACCGGTCCGTCCGCGCGGGTTTTCACAACTTGTCGCTGGACCACAGCCGGGGGGATATCGTCCGGTCTGTTCTCGAAGGCATCGCGCTGAACACGCGGTGGATGTTGGGACCCTTCGAGAAGAATCTGGGCCGAAAAACGGAGGCGATCCATATCGTGGGCGGGGGCGCGAATTCGGAGCTCTGGTGCCAGATCTTCGCCGACGTGCTCGGGCGGCCTATTCGCCAGCTCGCGGAACCTATCCAGGCCAATGTTCGCGGCGCGGCGTTTATCGGGGCGGCTGGGCTTGGCGCGTGCCGGCTTGAGAACGTACACGAACTGGTCAGATTCCGGCGGACCTATGAGCCTCGGCGCGATACGAGCCCCACGTATGACCGGCTGTTTCAAGAATTCCGCGAAGTCTACCGCAAGAATCACGCGATCCATGCCCGGCTGAACGAGTATTTTGCCCGGAAGGGCGCGTAGGAATTTCGGGGACACAATACTCAATTGCCCTGGGGTGGACCGCTCTTTCCGTCTCTATTCCTTGCCCGCATACAGAGAATTAAGTATTGTGTCCCCAAAAACAGGAGAAGAGGCATGCCGTTATTTTCCGCACGCCGTATTACCGTGATTGTGTTGGGCGTCTTGTTTGTGGCGAGTGCTGCGTTCCCTCAACAGTCTCCAAGGCCTCAGCAATATCCCCTTCTCGAAGGGCAATGGCCGGCTTCAGATGGCGGTAAGTTCAGTTTTGTGATTCTGGGAGACAAAACGAGCGGGGGAGAGGGGCAATGGCCGGTTTTCGACCGGGCTGTAGAGGCCATTAACCTGCTCGAACCCGATTTTGTGATCACGGTCGGCGATCATATCCCTGGCCACATGCAGGAACGCGCGCAATGGGAGGCCGAATGGGCCGAATACCTCGAACATGCCCGGCGGCTGGATGCGCCGCAGTATCTGACCCCCGGCAACCACGACATCGCCAATACCGAATGCTACGGTTTCTGGAAGGAGGATTTCGGCCGCACCTACTACGCTTTCGACTACAAGGGCTGCCATTTCCTGGTGCTCAACACCGAAGAGGAGCGTTTTGACGGCCGGGGACCGGTCTGGAACGCCATGATGACGTTTGCGGAACAGGACCTCGGCGCTCACAGCCAGTCGCGGCACACCTTCATCTTCTTTCACAAGCCGATGTGGGACGATCCGCGCTACGAGAATGACATGAAGCGGCTCGAGCAGGCGCTGGGCTCCCGGCCGTACACGATTATTGCGGGTCACGAGCACTATCTCATGTCCGAGCGTCGCAACGGCCGCCTCTACGTGATCCAAAGCGCTACGGGCGGCGGCATCGACGTGAGCGGCGTGCCCGAATTCGGCGCGTTTCACGCATTCGGCTGCGTCACGGTCGACGGCAATGATGTGACGTATGCCGTCGTGCAGCCCGCCGGGCCCGTCCTGCCCGTGGATACCGCTCCCGCATGGTTTCGAAAGGCGGTCGCCCGGAACGTCCTCACATGGGACGCTCTCGAGCCGCCGGTGCGCGACGGAGACACGGTGCTCGTTCGCACCGTCGCCCGTTTTGCCAATCCCTTCGAAAAGAGCATCAGCATCAGCGCCACGGTGTCTTCGCTCGACGAATTCATGTGGGAACCCGTGCTCGAGAACAACGCGCGGTGGCGGCTCGACGGCGGCAACCTGGTTACGGAAGTGCCATTGGAGCCCACCAAGGACGCCGCCCTCGAAATCACGTTTCGCACGGTGCGGGAACATCTGTCGTATCCGCCGAGGTACGCTTTTCGCGTGCGGTACGGGGAGGGCTGGCTTAACGGGGAAAGCTATCCCATGGAGCAGGAGAATGTCATACCCGCCTATCCGGCGGAAACGCTGCGCAGCGTGCCCGAGTGGCAGGTTATCGGACCGTTTCCGCTGGGCGATATCGATACCAGCAAGCTTCCGGGCGACCCCGCCGCGGCCAACCCGAACTTTTTCCGCGAGTTCGGGCCGGAGCGGGGGTACGACCCGGACCGCGAGTATCCCGGCGGTTTGCGCTGGCAGAAGGTGGCCAGTCAAGGCCGGGGGCTTCTGAACTTCAACGCGCTCCTGGGGACGCAGGACCTTGCGCTGGCGTATGCCTTGTGCGGCGTGTATTCGCCCCGGGCGCAAGCGACCCATCTGGTGATGTATTCGGACAATTTCTCGTATGCGATGCTGAACGGCGAGATCATTCACGAGGGGCAGGATTTCGGCGCCCCCGGAGGCTTCACCTACGTGCCGCTCAACCTCAGGGAAGGTTGGAATACCCTCATCGTGAAGCTCATCAACAATCGCGGGGACTGGTTTCTGCGCGTGCTCGCAGCTGACCCCGCCAAGAATCTGAATTTCGGGGACACAATACTCAATTCAATGGACGGCGGGACGGGGATAACAGGAAATATGCCCCGGAAACAATAAAGTATTGTGTCCCCGAAAATGCAGCGACTCAAATGCCGGCGAGTTCGCCAATTACCGCCCATCCCCGCGAGCAGGGTGTCTGACTGGGATAACGAAGGAACTCTACGTGGCCGTCCATGTACAGCACATTGGCGCCGCCTGGAACGTGGTTGAATTGTGAAGCGTCGGTCGGCACGCCGTCGGACATGATCCAGACTTCGCTCTGCGCCAGAGCGCTGGACGCAGGGTTGTTGATGTCTGTGATCATGAAGCGCTCAATGCCTTCCCTCAGCCGGTACACGGTGACTTTGCCGGTCGTATCGGTGATATCACTCTCCAGAACGCCCGGGCTCGCGGGGTCCGTGACAGGGTATGACCCCTGCATCTGCCCGAGAATATCAACGGCTTCCGGCCTCAGATACGTGAGAATTGTGGCCAATTCAATAGCCCCATCGTTCTGCTGAGCGGGATCAACATAAAGAACGATGTCGGAAATCGCCCAACCGAGATAGATGTAGGAACCGTCCGAGAACCGGCAGGGGTTGATTCCTTGTTCGGGGTCATGGAAGAAATTGTAGCGGCCGCTGTCGAATTCACGCTGGCCCTGTGCGTCCGACGGGCAATTCAGGATGTTCACATCGGTCAAGTATTCGGGGTACACCGATGGGCCGTTAAAGATCATCTCCATGTTTGTCCGCGGGCCGCAATCCAACGGCTGGGTAGCCGCTGCATCGCCTTCCCACAGCGTGATCGAGGGGTATTTCTCTCCTTTGGACTCGTTAGCGTACATTTTGAACACGAGTCCCATCTGCTTGAGGTTGTTTGCGCAACTTGCGCGGCGTGCAGCTTCCCGGGCACGCGCGAGCGCGGGCAACAGAATCGCCGCCAGAATGCCGATGATCGCGATAACAACCAGAAGCTCAATCAGCGTAAAACCCTTTCTATGCATTGTTCTCGCTCCTTTTTGAATTATGCCTTCCGTGGATGCCCGCAGACGACGATGCCGAACCGTGCGGACTTCCCTTTCCTCAAAACATGATTTCAGCACATTGGTCCTTCTTATCAGGGAATTCCTAACCGAGTGTTTTGCCGAAAACCTCCTCTCTGCATGTAGGACGCCGCCTTCGCGTCCCCGAAGTGTGCCTCTTTTCTCGCGGAATCCCTTCCACACGAGGCATTGTCAGCCTTGACCCCTCTCCGGATCGACAATATAGACCCCATCCCGAGCATGTCAACAGAATTGTTGCAGCTATCACTCTGGGGACGCGGCGACTGTATCAGCCGGCGTTTTGTGGAGGGTCTTGCGGAGATTCCCGCGCCAACGTGCGCGCGGTCTCGAGCATGGCGGCAACCTTGGGCTCGTCGGCCAGGATTCGCAGGGTGAACATGATGCTCTCGGGGCCGCAGGCGGAGTAGGCGCGGTACAGGTCCTGCAACGCTTCGGCGCTGTTGTTGTCGACCTGCCAGGCTAGAATCCGCGCCATGAAGGGCACGGGGCATTGTTCACGAAGAAGCCACGGCGTTACATATTGGTCGGCCGAGGGGTCGAAGAACTCGATATTGAGGTCTTTCAGGTAGGGCAGATGTTCAGGCCGCAACAACTCGCTGTGCAGATGCCTCCGCTTTGCCCGCCGGCCCGTGTACACCCGCTCCCAATACGGCATTACGAACTCTTCGAAGAGCGGCGGCGGGAACATCCCCGCGAAATCGTCAGCGATCCCCCCTACTTCCGGCGGACTCGCAATCCCGAAATGCCGCTCGGCCTCTTCGTGGAACGCCAGCCCGCTGTCCACGCAAAAACTCAACAGTGCATGGGCCCGGCCGGGGTCGATATACGGGAGAACGAAAAAATCCGGTCCCATCAGCAATGCCGCGGTCGTCACTGGTCCTTCCGGATACGCGTTGACGGTCCGCACCGCGTCCGGGCGCCGTTCGAGAAGAGCCTCGAGCGTACGCAACCGCTGGGGAATCACGCCCCTCGACATGTACTCGTGAGGCGCTTTCAAACGGTCGACGTCCTCGGGCGTTTTCAGGAGCGGTACAACGTTTGGCTCCGACCCCGGCGCGAACACGACCCTCGCGCCAAGGGCCGACACGTGGCAATAGAGGAATCCGCCCAACCTGGGCGGGGGCGGGGCCAACCCCAATCGCTCGGCTACCGGAGCAATCGCGTCGTAGGCCGTGCAGATCGCGTCCGCATCGCGGTGCAGGGCGTCCAACGGAATGTCCCCCGCTTCCGCGATCGCCGAATCGGCAATGTGACATGTATAGGGTTGGATACGCATTTCGGGGACACAATACTCAATTGTGCTTATGCGAGCAATAGGACCAGGAGACCACGAATTGCTGTCGGAAGCATGATTGAGTATTGTGTCCCCGAAATTATAGGAAAACCCCCGAAGAGATATTCCCTCGGGGGTTCTTTCCGCCTCAAATTGAGACCGGTCCTATCCGGCAAGGCCGACGGTTGCAGCCAGCGCCCGACTTCCAAAAGTCTTACCGGGATACCGTTCAAACTGGACGTGCCCGTCCAAGTACAGGATATTCACGCCTCCCGGTACATGATTAAACTGCGAGACGTCGGTCGAAACCAGGTCGGCCATGATGGGAAGTTCGCTCTGAGCCATGGCGGACCCTGCGGGATTATTGATATCGGTGACGAAGAACCGCTCAATACCTTCGCGAAGCCGGTAGATCGTATTGCTGTTGCCGTTACCGTACCCCTTGTTTAGCACCAGCGGCCCAACTGGTGTCGCCTGAACGGCAGCGCCATTGAGGTCGATGTCTCCGTCAGCATACGCGAAATTGCCGTCCTCGTCAAAGGAGAGCAGGCAAGCCGCCACCTGTAACGAGATAAAACCGGTGCCCATGCCAACGCTGGCGAGATCAAGGTCTTCACGGTCGCTCTTATCCAGCGCAAAACCCACATAGTAGTAGCTTTCGTCGGCTCCAGGAGCCCCCGCTGCTACGTCTCCGAGCACATCGATGTTGTATTGATCGCACGCTACGGCCAGGATGCTCTCGCCCGTGGCGGGATTCTCGAAGACAGGCGGGTCCGCCTCCGAGGGGCAAATCAGGATATTGTGGTCAGTGAGGTACTCGGGATAGACTTGTGGGATGAAGAACGAGAAATAGGTAGCTGCGTTGTTGCCTGGAAGCACCGTCCATTGGCTGCTATGCAGGCCCGCCGCCAGGCCGGCTTCACAGTCAATTGCGGGTTGATAATCAAATGCCGCAATGGTCGGATATCGTTCTCCTTTGCTTTCGTTCGCGTACATCTTCAAGACAAGGCCCAACTGCTTCAAGTTATTGGCGCAGCTCGCGCGGCGCGCGGCTTCGCGTGCGCGGGCAAGCGCGGGCAGGAGTATCGCCGCCAATATGCCGATAATCGCTATGACGACAAGCAATTCAATCAGTGTGAAACCCTTGCGTTTAGACATTTCGATTTCCTCCGTTAACTTTTGAGACCCTACCCTTGCGGGATGCAGATTCTTTCAGGAGTACGTTGTCTTTGCCTTGCTCACCTCCTTGCATTTCGTCCCATGTCTGCTTCAATGGTATTTCATAGAAACCCAACTGTCAAGTACACAAATAATTTTATGAAAAAAAGGAATAATGTAAATGAGCAGATAAGACGCACACATTCGGGCGCCGTTCGAGAAGAGCCTCGAGCGTACGCAACCGCTGGGGAATCACGCCCCTCGACATGTACTCGTGAGGCGCTTTCAAACGGTCGACGTCCTCGGGCGTTTTCAGGAGCGGTACAACGTTTGGCTCCGACCCCGGCGCGAACACGACCCTCGCGCCAAGGGCCGACACGTGGCAATAGAGGAATCCGCCCAACCTGGGCGGGGGCGGGGCCAACCCCAATCGCTCGGCTACCGGAGCAATCGCGTCGTAGGCCGTGCAGATCGCGTCCGCATCGCGGTGCAGGGCGTCCAACGGAATGTCCCCCGCTTCCGCGATCGCCGAATCGGCAATGTGACATGTATAGGGTTGGATACGCATTTCGGGGACACAATACTCAATTGTGCTTATGCGAGCAATAGGACCAGGAGACCACGAATTGCTGTCGGAAGCATGATTGAGTATTGTGTCCCCGAAATTATAGGAAAACCCCCGAAGAGATATTCCCTCGGGGGTTCTTTCCGCCTCAAATTGAGACCGGTCCTATCCGGCAAGGCCGACGGTTGCAGCCAGCGCCCGACTTCCAAAAGTCTTACCGGGATACCGTTCAAACTGGACGTGCCCGTCCAAGTACAGGATATTCACGCCTCCCGGTACATGATTAAACTGCGAGACGTCGGTCGAAACCAGGTCGGCCATGATGGGAAGTTCGCTCTGAGCCATGGCGGACCCTGCGGGATTATTGATATCGGTGACGAAGAACCGCTCAATACCTTCGCGAAGCCGGTAGATCGTATTGCTGTTGCCGTTACCGTACCCCTTGTTTAGCACCAGCGGCCCAACTGGTGTCGCCTGAACGGCAGCGCCATTGAGGTCGATGTCTCCGTCAGCATACGCGAAATTGCCGTCCTCGTCAAAGGAGAGCAGGCAAGCCGCCACCTGTAACGAGATAAAACCGGTGCCCATGCCAACGCTGGCGAGATCAAGGTCTTCACGGTCGCTCTTATCCAGCGCAAAACCCACATAGTAGTAGCTTTCGTCGGCTCCAGGAGCCCCCGCTGCTACGTCTCCGAGCACATCGATGTTGTATTGATCGCACGCTACGGCCAGGATGCTCTCGCCCGTGGCGGGATTCTCGAAGACAGGCGGGTCCGCCTCCGAGGGGCAAATCAGGATATTGTGGTCAGTGAGGTACTCGGGATAGACTTGTGGGATGAAGAACGAGAAATAGGTAGCTGCGTTGTTGCCTGGAAGCACCGTCCATTGGCTGCTATGCAGGCCCGCCGCCAGGCCGGCTTCACAGTCAATTGCGGGTTGATAATCAAATGCCGCAATGGTCGGATATCGTTCTCCTTTGCTTTCGTTCGCGTACATCTTCAAGACAAGGCCCAACTGCTTCAAGTTATTGGCGCAGCTCGCGCGGCGCGCGGCTTCGCGTGCACGGGCAAGAGCAGGCAACAGAATGGCCGCAAGAATGCCGATGATCGCAATTACGACAAGCAGCTCAATAAGCGTAAATCCGCGTTTTGTATGCATGTTAAAAGCCTCCATAATCCCTTTGGTTCAGAAGTCCCTAGAAACATAGATACTTAGCACAAGTTCACGGGGAAAATACTAGACTTCAGCCGCTGTCACCCCCCTTCACGCCGTCTGCTTGAGCCCACGGTAGTCATTTGCCCTACTTGGAAGATTGCCAAATACCCGATCCAATACCAATGATAGTACGGACTCGACCTTTAGTCAAGAGCCTTCTGGGGAAGGGGCCTGCTTCGTAAGTAATTGATTGTGATTGGCTTCGAAAAGGGCATTATTCTAGTTTTTATCGATCACGGATGGTGTGCTATCGAGGGGCGAGTCTTACGAGGCTCGGGATTGGCCTGCGCGGGTCCGGCGCCTTGGCGAGCGGAGGTTATCGGTTACTTCAAGGCACGAGCCCAGACGTTCTTGCGTGGGATGAGACCGCTCCTCATCTGTTCTGGGCCTGGCCAGTATGTTTCAGGATGAAGTCAACGATGGGTTTGGGGTCCACGAGGCTGTGGGGGTGGTGGGCGCATCCTTCCTTGATGATGACCGTGATATCGCCCCCGAGCGCCCGGTAGCGTTCGGCCAGGATGGCGGTGTTCTCGTCGACGGGCACGTCCACATCGGCGCCGCCGCACACGTGCAGCAGGGGGATCCTGGCCTTCGCGAGGGGTTCGAGATGGTCGATGGGGTTGCCCTTGAACGATGCGGCTTCTTCCTCCGTGATGCCGTACGCTTTGAGGCACGCCTCCCACTCGGGCGGGTTGCCCGTGCCTTTGCCCTTGCCGCCAGGCCAGCTCCGGATATCGCACACCGGGGCGTCCGCGTAAATGCATGCCACCTTGTCGGGATTCCTGGCTGCCCAGTTGTAGATGATGAGTCCTCCGCGGCTCATGCCCTCGAGGGCCACTTTCCGTGCGAAACCGTGCTCTTCCGTGAGGAACTTGTAGAAAGCGTCCCAGTGTTTGACC
Organism: Candidatus Hydrogenedentota bacterium; assembly: GCA_035416745.1. Taxonomy (NCBI): domain Bacteria; kingdom Pseudomonadati; phylum Candidatus Hydrogenedentota; species Candidatus Hydrogenedentota bacterium. The sequence goes on from DAOLNV010000003.1 coordinate 62,714, forward strand.
GCTTCGGGATTCCCAAACAGGCCAGCAACGTCGCAATAGACCAGATGGAAGCCTTTCTCGAGGAGGGCGAGGTCGGTCTGAGGCTCGTGTCCCCAGAAGCGCGCGCGCCATATCCAGGGATTTCCGGGCGCTGGGGTCTTTGGGGGGACGACGTAGCAGGTCCGCCCGTCGTATTGAAACGTGTACTGGACGTAGCCGTGCCATTCGGATTTCTCGCCGGGAAACGGGTTATCGGCGCCTGTACTAACGGCCTGCACCAGGAGCATCGAGAAAGCCAACGCTACCATGTCGTCACTCCTTTGGATTGTCAGTTTCGCGCTTTCCCCAACGCGTCTACAGGGGATGCGATAGTGAGGTTTTCGCCGGCCAGGCGCGCCAGGTCCGGCAGATCGTACCACGGCAGCGCGCCGTAAACGACGTTGTGCAATTGGTTGTGGATGACGCCCAGCTCGATGACGTTTGACCACGATACCAGGCAACCCTCGATCCTGACTGATGCGAAGTTGGCGGGTTCGAGCGCCGCCGCATGCAGGGCGGGCACCCCCACGTGACCGATAGACACCAGGCCGGCGCGGTCCACGCCCGCGTGTTGCCTGGCAAACCTCGCCGCCGCCAGGACGTCTTCGGTCCGCATGGCCACATACGGTTTCTCGAGCAGGTAAGCGATGAATATGTCCTGCCAGTCCAGGCCGACGGCTTCCCCGAAGGCGGTCTGGCTGGTCTGGCGCGATTCGCCGGTTCCGCGCAGGTCGACGGCGAGCACTGCGCGGCCGTCGGCGAGCAGACTTTCGGCGGGGCCGCCGGGTGCGCACGCGGCGGCCACCCCCGCCTCGTGCAGCAGCAGCGTCACCGAAGTGGGGGAGACATCCCCTTTTGACAGGTACACGGCGGGGAGCGTAATGCCCAGACCGTTGGACAGGGCGAGCTTCTCGATGTGTACGCCGTCGAGCTCCTCTCTGCCCACGACGGCCGCCTGGAATTCGGGCACGGTCTCGCCGATGCCGATGACCTCGCGCACTTTGGCGCGCAACGCGGCGTCGCCGGAGTTCTTGAGGAATTCGGCGCGCTTGGCATTGAGCGCGGCGAGATATTCACGGTTGAGGTCGTACACGGAGCGCGCACCCTCGAGCAGCATGACCTCGCCCTTGGGCGTACAGTGGGTTTCTTCGACGGACAACAGTTCGAGCTCAGGTTCGATGATCGGTTTATCGACGCCGAGCAGCCAGCGGGCCATCCAGCGGACGGCGCCCTCGCGCTGGAGCTTGTCGTAGTTGTGTTCGGCGTCGTTCTCGAGCAGATCGACTCTTTCAGAGAACCCGAGGCGCGTATAGAGGCGCTTGGCGTACCGGAAATTGACCCATGTGGCGTTGATGTCGAAGAAGTCGCGGGTCGCGGCCAGGATTTTCACCGGCATGGGTGCGCGCATCATGACGTAATCGGGATGCTCCATGCCCCAGCGGAGTTGTCCGTAGATGTTCTGTTCGGCGTCGCCCATGGCGTTTTCGGCCTGCCGTTTGAGGAGGTTGAGGTAACAGCTGGGCGCGGCGGCGCCGATGCGTTCATCGAGGGCCATGAGATACGAGGTTTGGGTGCCGCCGCCGCTGTTGCCGGTGCAGCCGATGCGCTCGGGGTCCACTTCGGGGCGCGACTGGAGGTAGTCGATCCCGCGCATGCCGTCCCAGATCTCGTACGTGGCGGTGTTTCTGCCGAGGAGGATGCTGCCAGCGCCGCTCATGGTGTGGGCAGTAGTCCCCCAGAATGGCGCCTTGCCGGATTCGTCGAGAAACTGGGCGCGTTCGCCCTGGTCGATCGGGTCGTAGACCAGCGCCGCCATGCCGTTGAGCGCCAGCAGGGCCCCCACGGACTGATAGGGCTCGTGGTGTTTGGCGTCCTGGGCGTGTCCGCACGGCACCAAGACGCCCGGATACGGCGGCGTGTGCTCCGGCGATTCGGGCAGGAAGAAGAGGGCGGTCACGAAATGCTTCGGCTGGCTTTCGAATATGACCTTCTCGACACGGTAGCCGTTGCGCTGAATCACGCCCGTGATTTGCGGGTTGAGGGGCGTTCGGTCGGGAAACCCGCCCAGACGCTCGATGAACTTCGCATGGAGCGCCTGGTAATGCTGCGCAATGGCTTCGGGGTCCGTGCGCGCTTCATAGGCCTCCTGCCACGCCGCCCACGTGGCTTCAACCTCGTTGAGCATATACCGGCGGACCATGTCAGGAGGGTCCTCGACTCCCGATGCCTTCAGAATCCCGTCCAGCGGGGGACCGTCTGAGAAGGCCGTTCCTGAGACCCCTATTGAAACAAGAAGCGCCAGCAAAACCGATTTGCTTTTCATGCTGCGTACCCCCTGATTTGCGCATTTCGCCTTGTCTTGCGCCGAGTGAGACGATAGCGCAATCTGTGACGCCGCGCAAGGAAAGGGGACCGCGCAGGAATACCTGACCTCCGTTGTAGGACCGGCGAGGGGGCCGGCCAGATTCCGGAAAACCGGCGAGGGCGCCGGTCCCACACGAGCAGGAGCGAGGAGGCCGGTCCCACAATCGTGTTGTTTCCAGTGTGTCTTCGGGCGTCTGTTGCCCGGCGCTTTTAATCGGACGCATGAGGGGGTATGATACGCTGGTTGTCTTTGCCACGATTCTCAAGAGGAGGTATTTCCATGTCAGAAGGCACGACTCGTCGTCAGTTTTTGCGGACCGCTGCTGTGGGCGCGGCCGCCATCAGCATGAGCGCCGCCAGCTATGCGCGCATCAAGGGCGCCAATGAACGCATCTCTATCGGGATGATCGGTTGCGGCGATCGCGGGCGCAACGCACACATGACCAATATGCACCGTTACGCCGAGGAGCAGAATGTCGAGATCACGGCCGTCTGCGACGTGTGGCGGGAGAATCGCGAGCGCGCCGCCGCGGACACCCAGAGCTGGTATGGCCGCACGGCACGGCAGTTTGTCTCGTACAAAGACGTGGTCGCGCTCGAGGACATCGACGCGGTGATGATCGCGTCGTGCGACCACCAGCACACCACGCACCTGAAGGCCGCCGCCGACGCGAAGAAAGACGTCTACTGCGAGAAACCCATTGCCATGGATTTCGACCGTCTTAAGGAAGCCTACGACGCGGTCAAGGCGAACGGCGTGGTGTTCCAGGCGGGCACGCAACTGCGCAGCATGTCGAGTATGACCGGCGCCCGTGAAGTTTACCGCTCGGGCAAGCTGGGCACGGTGGGGCGCATTGAGCAGTGCCGCAACGGCGCCCAACCCTACTGGTATTCGCGCGTGAAGGACGTCAAGGAAGCAGACGTCGATTGGAACGAGTTCCTGATGGACCGGGAATCCCGGCCGTTCGATTCGGTCCAGTATTCGGGCTGGTATGGCTTCCGCGACTTCTCGGACGGTCCGGTGCCGGGGCTGGGCAGCCATTTCATCGATTTGGTGCATTACATCACGGGCGCGACGTTCCCGAAGTCGGCGATTTGCATGGGCGGCACGTACACATGGAAGGACGATTACAAATTCACGTGCCATGACCATGTGCACGCGCTGTGGGAATACCCCGAGGGGTTCATCGTGTCGTACTCGACCAATTTCGGCAATGGCAGCGGCAATTCGTTCAAGTTTTTCGGCGATGCGGCCGTGTTGGATTGCGTTGAATGGGGCAAGCCGATGCTGACCTCGGACGGGATCAACGCGGCAAAGGGCGAAAGCTTCGAACCGCAGGAAGTCGCTCTTGTCGAGCGTCCGGACCATTTCCTTGACTGGCTTCAGTGCCTGCGCAGCCGCGAGACCCCGAATGCCTCGATCGAAGCCGGTTACCAGCACGGCGTCGCGACGCTCATGGCCATGAAGGCCTGCAACACCGGCGTACGGCAGATATACGACGCGGAAAAGCGCGAAATCCGCAGCGCATGAGCTCTGGAAGCTGTTTTGTCAGGAAGGGAAACGTGATATGAAAAGCACTCGACGCGAGTTTCTCGGCCGCTCCGCTCAACTTGGGGCGGCCGGGTTTGCCGCCGCGGCGCTAAGCGCTCCGGCCGCTGAAACCCCCGCCAACGGTCCCTGGAAGATCGGGATCTATACCCGGCCATGGGACAAGCTCGACTACCGCGTGGCTCTCGACGCGATCGCGGCGGCGGGTTACAAGTATGCGGGTTTGATGACGACCAACAACGAGACGCATCTCGTGATTTCAGACAAGACCACGCCCGAAGAGGCCCAACAGGTGGCTGAGGAGTGCACGAAACGCGGTCTCCTGGTTCCGTCGGTGTACGGTGGCGGCATTGCGGTCAACGAATCCCTCGATGCGGGGATAGCGAGCATGCGCAGGCTCATCGACAGTTGCGCCATCGTGAAAGCCGAGAATCTTCTGATGGGCGGCATCGGGGACGAGAAGCTGTACGCAACCTACTACAAAGCCATTGCCGAGACCTGCGGCTACGCCGCGGACAAAGGCATTGGCATCAGCGTGAAGCCCCACGGCGGCCTCAACGCCACGGGGTCTCAGTGCCGGAAGACCGTCGAGGAGACCGTCGGCCACAAGAACTTCCGCATCTGGTACGATCCCGGCAACATCTTTTACTACTCGAACGGCGAACTCAATCCCGTAGACGATGCCGCGACCGTTGACGGCCTGGTTGTGGGCATGAGCGTGAAGGACTATGTGCATCCCAAGGAAGTGATGGTCACGCCGGGGGACGGCATGGTCGATTTCGAGAAAGTGATGGCCCGTCTCAAGCAGGGCGGGTTCACGAAAGGCGCGCTGGTCGTCGAATGTCTCAAACTCGGCGACGAAGCCCAGCTGATTGCTGAGGCGAAGCGTGCGCGCGAGTTCGTCGAGCAACTCGTCGCGAAATAGGAACAGCTGTCTGAAGGCGTCTGCAAGCGCTCGCGCGCTCGGAGAAATCGAGCCATGAGTCGTCTCGTGTTTTGCGCCTTTGTGGGGGTGTTGGCGGGAGGCTGGATCGCGCTGGCCGCGGATTACGGCGCTGGCGTCGAGCGCAACGCGGCATGGGCGCAAAGCGCCTTTGCCGTGCACAGAGCGGCGGCCGCGCCACAAAACCGCCTGACCATCGTTCATGAAGACGGCTTGGGCGATACGAAACTCCGCCGGTGCAGTTTTGGCGGTCCCATGCGCCTGGGCGAGAAGGTCTACGACCACGGTATCGGCGTGAATTCCCAGAGCGTGCTCCGCGTGAGCCTTGGGGAGCCGGCCCAAACATTCGCCGCGGATATCGGACTCGACCGCAACGTCGATGGCACCGCTGCCTCCGTGCGCTTCTACGTGGTTGTTGCCGGACAAAACGTTTTTGAGACCGATGTGGTGCGTCCGGGCGACGCCGTGCGGTCCATTGAGGTGCCGCTGAACGGCGCGCGCGAATTTGACCTGGTCGTGGATACCGGCGGGGATACGCGGGCCTTCGATCAGGCCGACTGGGGCGGCGCGCGGGTAATCTTGGCCAACGGCGCCGCCGTCCGGCTGGACGAGCTGGCTTTCTCGGTCCCGTATCTTCAGCAGCCGCCCTTTTCGTTCGTGTACGGCGGAAAGGCGTCCTCGGAACTCATCGGCGCGTGGGACCAGTCAGTGACAGAAGAAACGGCGGGTCCCAATGAGCGCAGGAGAACGCTGACCCTGCGCGACCCGGCCACGGGCCTTGAGGTGCGCGCGGTCTGTACGCTTTACACCGATGTCCCGGGGGTGGATTGGACCCTGTATTTCACGAATACCGGGGCAACGGATTCGCCTGTGCTGGAAGCGATCCGTACACTGGACAGGGTGATCCCCGACGTAAAAGACCCGGTGCTGCACCAGCTCGAGGGCAGCATCGCGGGGGCCACGGATTGGCGTCCGTTCTCGCAAAGCGTGCCCATGGGCCAGACCATCACGATCCAGCCTCAATCGGGCCGTTCCTCGAAAGGCGCGTCGCCTTTCTTCACATGTGAGTGGAAAGGCGGCGGCGTGGTCACGGCTATCGGGTGGACGGGCCGGTGGACGGCGTCGGTCGAGTGTCCCGGGCAGGCGCTTCGGTTGCAGGCGGGACTCGAGAGGTTCCACGCGAAGCTGAAGCCCGGCGAGACGGTGCGCGGCCCGCGGATTCTCCAACTGACCTGGCAGGGCGACGATCCCTGGTACGGCTATAACGCGTTTCGGCAGGTGATGCTGCGCCACATCATGCCAAGGGTTGACGGACAGCCCGTGGCGCCGCCCATCGCCCACCTGAGCACGGCGTTCTACGAGATGGACGACGGGACCGAGGCCGACGTGATGTCGCACCTCGAATCCGCCAGAGGCCTGGGTTTCGAGTATTTCTGGCTGGACGCGTACCGGGGCATCACCCGTTTTCCGACCATCGGGCATTACGTGATGCCGGTTGACCGTGAAGTGGACAAGAACCGTTTCCCGAACGGTCTGGCGCCCATCTCGAAGGCTGCCCACGATGCGGGGATGAAGTTCCTATTATGGTTTGAGCCTGAGCGGATCTGTCCGGGCACGCTGATGGCGCAGGAGCATCCCGAGTGGGTGGTGATTCCGCCGCCTGAGCGCATGGGGCACGGCGGCATGCTCAACCTGGCGATTCCCGAGGCGCGCGAGTACGCGACAGATTATCTTAACGCCGCCATCAAAGAGTACGACATCAACTGCCTTCGCATCGACAACGCCGTGGACTATGGCGTGATGTGGGACATCCTGGACCAGCAAGACCCGGACCGCGTGGGAATCGGCGAGGTCCGGTATGTCGAGGGGCTGTACCGCATGTGGGACGATATTCTCGCGGCCAATCCGGGCGTCTTTATCGACAACTGCGCGTCGGGCGGCCAGCGCATCGATCTCGAGTTGTGCGCGCGGTCGATTCCTCTGTGGCGCACCGACGGCACGATCACGCCGTTGATGGAAAAGAACTACGAGGAGTCAGCGTTGCGGAACCAGGTGATCACTGCTGGGCTGAATCGCTATCTTCCCTTTCACGTGAGCGGGCAGATGGGAGCAACGCCGTATCTGTTTCGCAGCGGCTTCAACGGCGGCATATCCTTCTGCGAAGATATCCGTGCGGCCGATTATCCGCGTGAGCAGTTGGCCGCGGCCATCGCCGAAGGCAAGCGTATCCGGAAGTACTATTTCGGCGATTTCTACGCGTTGTCCGGCGTCTCGACCGATCCCGGCGCGTGGCTGGTGATGCAGTATCATCTCGACGGCGAAGGCCAGGGGATGGTTATGGCGTTCCGGCGGCCTGCGTCGCCCTATACGGGTTTCGCGTGTAATCTGCGGGGAATTCGCGAAGATGCCGTTTACGAAGTCGTTATGTCGCACGGCTACGAACCAGGCGAGCCGGTTCGTATGCCCGGAGCCGAGCTGGCCACGTTCGATGCCCGTATCGAGGAAGCGCCGGGGGCGCTGCTGATGGAATATCGGCAGGTCGAGTAGACCTCAAGAGGCGAGACCTGCGACATCCTGCGGGCTTTGCCGCCGCCGTGCGCGGATAGTCAGTTTCACGGCGATCCACGGCATCACGAAGAGCCATAGTGTGGCCAGTTTCGCGAGGCCGAGAGCGCTATAGTGGATGATGTAGAACTGGGGACGGTTAATCGGGATGAAATGGGTCTGGACGGTGTATGTGAGATTAGGCGCGAAGAGAAGCAGCGCGCCCCAGAAGATGAGCAATCCAAAGGCGATCACGGTGCATCGCCACAGAATGGATGAGAGGGCTGACAGCAGATCATCGACGGCGTTGGGGCTTTGCATGACAGGTCTCCTGGGTTCGTGCCGCGACCGGTATTCCCGGAATTGTTCCTTCGATCATTCTACACCTGCGCGCGGCAGAGATTCGTGGTTGGGTGGTGGACGCCGTAACGCGTTCGTGATAGCCTGTACTGAGGTGGGCAGCAAGAAGGAGGGGAAAGGCATGAAGCACATCAAGCTGCAGTCCAGAGTCCGTTATGAGCGTCTCGCGAAGGCTGATATCGAGATCGACCGCTGTGCCGGCCTGTCTGGTCTTGATTGGCTCAAGTGCCGGAAAGGGTAAGAGTACCTGTTCTGGGGGGCCATGCGCCAGCGCCCGTTGTGGGACCGGCGCCCTCGCCGGTCAGTGGGATAGGCGTCTCGCCTCCATGCGACGCGGGTTTGGTAAGACAGGTTGTTGATGAGGACCAAAGGACAAAAGCGACGCAAGGGACAAAAGGGACAGCTTGTGGGCTGAGCTGAGACGAGTCCCTCTTTCGCTGCGGCGCGGTCTCCGCTCGCTGTGGCGCGGTCTCCTGACCGCACCACTTTTTCGACCGTAAGGTCTCCCAATTGAGAGTGCCGGCGAGACGCTTGCGGGCGCCTCGTCTGGCATCGGTCTGTTACGCGTAGTCTTTTCCGTTGAGGCTGTTGACGACGCTGGCGAGCCATGCGTGGAGTTGGGCTTGCATGCCGGAGGCGCGTTCGGGTACTTCCGCGAGGACGTTCTTGGACTCGCCGGGGTCCTTGTTGAGGTCGTAGAGTTCGAATGCGACCGTGCCGGTTTTGTCTTCGATACGGTGGAGTTTCCAGGGCCAGTCGAGCCACGCGCTGTGGCCGGGGAAACTGTCGACGGGGTATTGTTGCTTGATGTCGCCGGCGTCGGAGCGTAACCGCGCGGGGTCGGTGACTTCCTTCCCTTGCTTCTGCGCTTCGAGCAGTTCCGCCATCCATTCGGCGGTAGGCGTCTGGATGCCGGGGGTGGGATGGTCCCAGAATCCGATGGGTCTTGGCCGCGCTTCCATGGCGCCGTCGAGGAGAGACACGAGGCTAATCCCGTCAAGAGGCGGCTGATTGTCCATGGTCACGCCGGCGATTTCCAGAAGGGTGGGGTAGATGTCGGAGGTGACGCAGGGGATGCTGGTGGCGCGGTGTCCGGAGATGCGGGCGGGCCATTCGAGGAGCGCGGGGACGCGCAGGCCGCCTTCGTAGATTTGGCCCTTGTTGCCCCGTCCCCCGGTACTGCCGACCTTGGGCAGGCCGCCGTTATCGCTGCAATACCAGAGGATGGTGTTGTCGCGGATGCCGAGCCCGGCGATTTCCTTCCGCAACTTGCCGAATGCGCGGTCCATGCCGGTGATTTCGCCGTAGAAATTGGCGAAATCCGTTTCCTGCCCGGCGTAGGGTTCGAGGTCGCGTTCGATGGCCTTATGGGGCTTATGAGGCGAGCCGAACCAGACCACGGCGAGGAACGGGTTGGGGCCGCTGGCGTGTTTGCGCATGAATTCGATGGCGGCGTCTACGGCAACCATCGAACTCTCGCCCTGCAACTGAACGGCGTTTCCTTCGCGGCTCAGGATCGGGTCGTTGTCGTAGAAATTGGGGGCGGAGAGCCATTCATCGAACCCGCTCGCACCCGGATTCACGGGGCTGCCCTTCTGCACGGAACCGAGATGCCATTTGCCGAAATGGCCGGTTGCGTAGCCGGCGGTCTTGAGAGCTTCGGCAATGGTGATTTCCTGCGGACGGATGGGGTGGCCCCATTTGAAGCATCCCATGCGGTTCGGGGTGCGGCCGGTCATGACGCTGGCGCGGGTGGGCGAGCACACGGGCGCGGCGGCATAGAACCGGTCGAAGCGGAAGGCCTCGGCGGCCATGGCATCGAAGTTGGGCGTTTTCAACACAGGATGGCCGTTATAGGCCATGTCGCCCCAGCCCTGGTCGTCGGCCATGCAGAGAACGATGTTGGGCAGGCGGGCGGCTGCTGATGCGCGGGAGGTGATGCCGGCGAGCCTGGCAAGCCCGGCCCCGGCAGCAATGAGCCCCAGGAAGTCGCGGCGGCTGGTTGGCATGGCTAATTCCCCTCGTTTGGCATGTTCTGACTGGCGTTCTTTGCGCCATCTGAACACACTTCGGGCCGAGGGGTCAAGGGGAGGGGTCCGGGACAAGAGCGATTCCTCTGCGCCCTTATTGATGGCGGATTTCTGCAAGGTTGCTCAATTTTTTGCGACTTCGGCGGCGGCGCGGTTTGCCACTTCCGCGACGGCCCTGCTCATCGCCTGCGGCACGGCCGAAATGTGCTCGTTCTCGAGGGGCACGCGGGCAGTCAGAACATCTCCCCACAGAAGCCGGGTTCCAAAAGTCTCGCGAAGTTCGAGCCGCACTTCACAGACGGCTTCCCGGGGCACGGCATTGTGGTCCGTCTCGAACTTGCGAAGCTCTCCCACGAGGACCAGTTCCGGACGGTTCACATTGGAGGCTTCGCCAACGTCATGGAACCGTTCGGTGGCAATGATCGCGTCCGTGATAGCGCGGGTGACCATGTCGGCGGGCTTCATGGCCCATTCGGCGTGCGGATACTCGCGCACCTCGAGTCCCTGGGTGTAGAGGAGGGGGGTCTTGTACATCAACGATGCGCGCAACGGCCGGACGCCCAATGTGCGCTCCGTCGGGACGGCTTTCTCGACGGATATGTTTGGCGCAAGGGTGTAGTACGCGGTGGGGGTAATCTGGGGACGGATACACCCCGCTACCGCCAAGACCGCCAGCGTTAAGAGAAATGCAGCACGACGCATCATTCGGCTCCCTTGGGTTTGACAGGACCATACACGATAGCGGAGGGATTCTCCTTGAGCACCACAGCCAGGGCGCGCAACGCGTCGAGGGCTTCCGTGAGCGCCGTCATGGTCTCGTTGACAGTAAACTCGACGTTACCGACCTGGTATACAGCCGTTTTCGTAACGGTATCGAGCTGTTCAGTCATTGCCCGCACGGAATCGGCGAGCTCGCGGACACTACGGAGCGTCTCCTGTACTTCCTGTTCGGTCTTTGCCAGATCGAGTGGCTTCACCTTCTCGTTTATGGTATTCATGGTTTCGTTGGCGGACTTGACGAGCTCGGTGGTGTTTTCGGTGAACGGTTTGATCTCAGCCCGGATCTCTTCCATGAGTTTGCGCGCGTCATCGACGCCTTCGACGGCTTTCGCGCGAACGTCCTTGAGCGTCTCCGATGTTTCGTCAAAGACGTCCCGTATGTCTTTGATAGCGGCATCGGCATCATCAATCATGTTTTTGATCTGGCCTTCTTCGATGCCTTTCAGCCCCGTATCGATCTCGTCGGCGATGTCGCTGACCTTCTTCATAATCTCGGGGATGCTTCCTGTGGTCGATGCCAGGAGGGAGGGTTTGGAGGGTATCTCCGAGCCTGGCGGCAGTTTGCCCAGTGAAGGGTCGCCTCCCGACAACGACACGGCCATGACGCCGGTGGCAATGCTGTAGATAACCAGTTGGGCCTGCACACCTTGGTAGAGGGTAATATCATCGTCCTGGACTTCGATGTCGACCCGCACGCTTCGAGACTCGGACACCCTTATGTCGGAGACTTTGCCAACGGGCACGCCGGTATATTCGACGAGGCCGCCGCGGCTGAGTCCGAGGATCGATTCGTTGAAATGGATATAGTAGGCGCTGTGATCGCCGCGCTTGTAGCCGGAGATAACGACAGAGCCTCCCGCCAGCACGGCGATGCATGCCACCAGGAAGATACCCACCTTCATTTTCTGAGTTCGGGTCGCCACTTCAGTGTCTCCTACGTGTAATGCTGCTGGATGTGCGCATCGGCTTTCCGTTCGAAGAACTGCCGCACGCGTTTGTTAGAGCTCTGCTGGGCCTCCTGCACCGTGCCTCTGAAAACGGCCTGGCCGCCATCCAGCATCAGAACGTGATCGGCAATCTTCTTAATCGAGTCAAGCTCGTGGGTCACGATGATAAACGTGATGCCCAGGAGTCTCTTGAGGTCCAGGATGAGGTCGTCGAGTCCGGACGCCATGATGGGGTCCAGCCCGGCGGAAGGTTCGTCGAAGTAGACAATGGGAGGATCGAGTGCGATGGCGCGCGCCAGGCCTGCGCGCTTCTTCATGCCGCCCGACAGCTGCTCTGGCAGAAGGTCTTTGGCGGCAGAGAGGCCTACCAGGCTCAGCTTCAAGAGCACCATGGCCTCGATGAGATCTTCCTGCATGTCGGTGTATTCGCGCATGGGCAGCGCCACGTTCTCGCCCACGGTCAGCGAGTTGAACAGGGCGCCCGACTGGAACGCGATACCGATGTGCCGTTGTATCGAGGAGAGTTGGTCTTCGTCCAGGGTGGTGATGTCGGTGCCGGAGTAGTAAATATGGCCGGAGGTAGGCGTGAGAAGGCCGGTCATGTGTTTGAGCAGGGTCGTTTTTCCACAGCCGCTGCCTCCGATGACAACGAAGATCTCGCCTTTGGGCACCTCGAGCGTCACGTCATTGAGGACGAGCTGCTCGCCATAGTGCGCCACGAGGTTGCGCACTTCGATGACGGCTTCGAACCCATTGTTCTTAACATCAGAGCACATAGTAGAACACCACCGCGAAGATCATGTCGATGACAACGATCACGAAAATATCCATTACGACCGCCCTTGTGGTCATCAGGCCAACGCCGCGGGAACCCCCGGTGACCCGCAATCCGTTGTGGCAGCCGATGAGCACAATCGCGGCCGCGAAAAAGAACGATTTGAGCAATCCCTGAAACACGTCGCCCTGTGTGACGGCATTGATAGTCTGGCGAATCCAGACGTCCGTCGAGAACCCGAGGATGCCGACGCCCCATATGGCGCCCCCGAATACGCCCATGTACATCGCGATGACCGTGAGGCACGGCAGGGCGACGAGAAGGGCCAGCACTTTGGGCGCTACCAGGAACTGGGGCACCTTGAGGCCCATGCCGCGGAGGGCATCGATTTCTTCCTGGACCTTCATGGTGGCCAGTTCCGCGGCGATGGCCGCGCCCGTGCGCGCCGAGACCACCAGGGCGGTCATGACGACCGCCAATTCGCGGGCGAAGGCGATGACCGTCAGGTCGGCGACGTAGATGTCGAGCCCGACCCTGCGCAGTTGAGCGGCGGAGAGCATGGCGACGATCAGGCCGAGGAGGACGTTCATGATGCTGTTGATCCACAGGGCGCGGACGCCCATCTCGTACAGCTCTTCCGCCACCAGGCCCCACCGCAGTCCTTTGCCCTCGACAGGGCCGATAAACGTCCAGTACACCGCGTCGATGAAGAGGTTCAGGATCTGTTTGGCTTCCTCCACAATGCTGTAACTTTCGCCACCAATCTTCTCGAATATGTTCTCGGATTGCTCTTTGTGTTCTTCGTGACCGGTCAACCCGGGGCCGATGAGGTCGATGAATTCGGCCACGGAACCATGATGGCCTTCGAATTTGAACTCGGCGCCGCTCGTGCTGACGAAGCGGGCGATGTCCACCATCCATGCAGCCCCGAAGGTGTCGATGGACTCGGTTTCCGCGAAATCGAGGATCACGGCGGCGGCTTCGCCGGGCATCCGCTCGCGGACATCCTCGAGCAAAGCGCGGCCGGTCTCCTGATTCAGGTCCTTGGGGCAGCCGATGCGTACACTGCTCATGATTCCGGACCCGCCAGCGCCTCGAACTCTTCTTCCGTCAGGACGGTAACGCCAAGTTCCCGGGCTTTGGTGAGTTTCGAGCCCGCATTCTCTCCCGCGAGGACGTAGTCGGTCTTCTTGCTCACACTCGAGCTGGCCCGTCCGCCCAGCTGCTTGATGCGTTCCTCGATGGATTCGCGCGTGTAGTTTTTCAGCGCGCCCGTAACGACGAGGGTCTTGCCTGCCAGGGGCTGACGGCTGCCCGCTGCCGCACGGCGCTCTTTCATGGTCAGGCCGTGGGCGCGCAGGGAAGCGATAAGGGCCCGGTTCTCGCCGGTCTCGAAGAAATTGCGCACTTCCCGCGCTACCACGCCGCCGACCTCGGGCACCTCGCACAGGGCCTCGACGGATGCCTCCTGGAGGGCCTCCATCGAGCCAAAATGGTTTGCCAGCACCTCAGCCACGTGGGCGCCGACGTGCCGGATGCCCAGACCGTTCACCAGCCGGCTCAGGGGACGCTTCTTGCTCCCCTCGATGGCCGCAACAAGGTTTTGGGCCGATTTCTCGCCCATTCGCTCTAGCCCGGCGAGTCTGTCGACCGTCAGATCGTAGATGTTATCGAGGTTATGCACAACGTCTTTATCCACAAGCTGCTCGATGAGTTTCTCGCCCATCCCTTCGATGTCCATGGCGGCGCGGCTGGCAAAGTATCGCAGACGGCCCTTGATCTGGGCCGGGCAGGCCGGATTGAGGCAGCGCAAATAGACGCCGTCAGGGTCCTGCCGCACCTCGCTGCCGCACTGCGGGCATGCCGTGGGCACGGCGATCTTCCGGGCGTTTCGCGGGCGCTTCTCGAGGACCGGGCCCAGCACCTGCGGGATGATCTCGCCGGCTTTCTGTACGCGCACGATGTCGCCTTCGCGGATATCCTTGCGTTCGATGTCTTCGAAGTTGTGGAGATTCGCGCGTTTAACGGTGGTGCCGGCCAGATGCACGGGGGCCAGATTGGCGACAGGCGTGACCGTGCCAGTTTTCCCGACTTGCAGCGTCACCTTCTCGAGCTTCGTTTCGGCAACCTCTGCGGGGTACTTGTACGCGATGACCCAGCGGGGCGCTTTCGAGGTCGCGCCGAGCTGGCGGCGCTGCTCCGCCGAATCGACCTTGATGACCATGCCGTCGATCTCGAAATCCAGCTGGTGACGTTTCGTGGACCATTCTTCGCACACCTTCAGGATTTCATCGATGTTCTTGCAGCGCTTGAAAAACGGGTTTACGGGAAACCCGTAGGATTTGAGGTCTTCGAGCGTCTTGTAGTGAGAGGTCAACTCCGTTCCGGGAAGCGGAGCCACATCGTAACATCCGAGCTCGAGACGGCGTTTCGCGACCTCGCGGGGGTCGAGAAGCTTCAGCGTGCCGGCTGTTGTGTTTCGCGGATTGGCCAGGGGCGGTTCCCCGGCTTCTTCGCGCAACTCGTTGAGGCGGACAAGTTCCTGGCGGCGCATATAGACCTCGCCGCGCACCTCGAGCCGGGCGGGCGGAGACCCTCTGAGACGCATGGGCACGGCCCGTATGGTCTTGACGTTGGCCGTGACGTCGTCGCCGCGCGTGCCGTCGCCCCGGGTGGCGGCGCGCACGAACCG
The DNA here is from genome assembly GCA_035416745.1 of Candidatus Hydrogenedentota bacterium. Lineage (NCBI taxonomy): Bacteria > Pseudomonadati > Candidatus Hydrogenedentota > Candidatus Hydrogenedentota bacterium. The sequence goes on from DAOLNV010000003.1 coordinate 77,716, forward strand.
GCCCCCTTCGTAAAGCAGCGACATCGAAACGCCGTCGATCTTGAGTTCCGCCACGTAGGCTGGCTTCTGGCCCTCGAGGCCCCTGCGCACGCGGTCGTCAAATGCCCGCAACTCTTCTTCGCTGTAAGTGTTGTCGATGGAGAGCATGGGGACCGCATGCTCGACGGTCTCGAAGCCCTCGAGGGGTTGGCCTCCGACCCGCTGGGTCGGAGAGTCCGGAGTGACAAGTTCGGGATACTTTGCCTCGATGGCCAGGAGTTCGTTTAACAGAGCATCGAACTCGAGATCGGTAATCTCCGGCTTTGCTTCGACATAGTAAAGGTAGTTGTGCCGGTCGAGTTCAGCCCGGAGAAGCCTGCAACGCTTGCGCACTTCCGAAGGAATATTACCTTCCGCATTTTTCATGGGGGCATTATAACCAATTTCCGGCCGCGAGCCTAGACGGGGGCTTTCGTGCTGGCCCGCCGGCACCCTATCGCGTACGGCCAGCATGGCTTGAGACGAAGCAGTATATTGGTCTTGGCGGCGCGGGGTAGTATGATTCGGGTGCACGGTTTGGCAGTGGCGGGTTCACGTCTGTTCGAGTTTCAAACGCAACGGAAGGTTTCGAGGCATGGCATTCAACGGGCTGGAGTGGGTCTTGATTTGCATAAGCGCCTTTTGCGGAGCAGGAGAGTATTCCCTGGGCATGGATAAGCCCCTGCGCATCACGGGCGTCGAAGCGGACCGGACGGAGGCGCGGGCCTTTGACCGGGTAACGCTCGACATCGGCCTCGAAGCAAGTTACAGCAACCCTTTCCGTAGCGAGGAGATCCGGGTGGATGTCGAGGTATCGCCCGGCGGGGGCGAACCGTTCGCGGCGCCGGCGTTTCTGTACCAGCCCTTCGAGCGCCGTCTCGAAGAAACGGACAAGGGGCCGGCCGAACGTGTGCAGCCAACGGACGAACCGCGATGGCAGGCGCGCCTGTCCTTTCCGAAGGCCGGCCGTTATGTGCTCCGGGTTTCGGCCCGTGACAAGACGGGGAGCGTCTCGTCCGGCCCCGTCGAGGTGAACGTCGTGTCCGCCGATGTGGCGGGAATGGCGCGCACGAGCCCTGAAGACCGCCGCTATTTCGTGACGGACCGTGGAGAAACCCTGTATCTGATCGGCGCGAACGTGTGCTGGGGGGGAGCGCGGGGCACCTACAACTATGATGACTGGCTGCCGAAGTATGCGGAGGCCCAGTGCAATTTCTTCCGCGTGTGGCTGTGCCCGGCATGGACAACCTTCGGGATGAATACCCGTGAAAGCGGGTACGACCGGATCGCATTGGACAACGCGTGGCGTCTGGATTATGTGCTCGAGCAATCCGAACGGCTCGGGTTGCGGATGATGGTCTGCATCGACAGTTTCAATATCCTGCGGTCGAAAAAAACGCTCCATGGGGCTTGGGAAGATTCGCCGTATATCGAGGCGAATGGCGGGCCGTTGACGAAGTCGGACGCGTACTTCACGAACGAGACGATGCTCGCGGCATACCGCGACCGCCTCCGGTATCTCGTCGCCCGGTACGGTTACAGCGCGAACGTGTTTGCGTGGGAATTCTGGAACGAGGTGGACATCATCGACAACTACAACAGCGGCGTTGCGGCCGCCTGGCACGCGGACATGGCGCGGTTCCTGCGCGAGCTTGATCCCTGGGACCACCTGATCACCACCAGCTACGCGCGTCCCGAGGGGGATCCCAATGTCGACGGCCTCCCGGAACTCGATTTTGTCCAGACCCATCACTACCAGGCAAAAGATATGGCGAGGGACCTGGGGCTGGACCGTGCGAAAAAGGCCGCCGCGCGGGACAAACCCCATTTTCACGGGGAGTACGGTATCGATCACGATGGTCGTGCCCGCGAGATGGACCCGACGGGCGTCTACCTCCACAATGGAACATTCAGCAGCGTAGGGCAGCTTCAGGCGGGGATCCCGATGACGTGGTGGTGGGACGCGTACGTCCATCCGCAGAACCTGTACCCTGTTTTCGGGGCGTTTCGCCGGTGGATTGACGGGTTCGATTTCGTACAACAGCATGCGCGGCCTCTCGACGCGGAGTTCCGGGGGCTTGATGCGCCTGACCTGCGGACGCGCGCCGACAGCTTGCTCCAGACGGATGCCGCGTCGTGGGAGCCCGCCCCGTGGAACAAACCCACTACCGTTCGCATTACGCGGGAGGGTGACGTCGAGAGCGAGACACCCATTTCACGGCTGTTGCATGGCGTGCGCAACCACCCGGACCTGCACAATCCGGTTACCTTCGAGACCGATGTGCCCGAAGACACGACTTTCGGCGTTATCGTCGAAGGCGTATCAGGACACGGCGGCGCCGGTCTACAGATTCGCGTGGACGGCGAACTGGTCCGTACCGAGGATTTCGCCGACACGGATCAGGATACGGCCACGCTCACCAGGTACGATCGGACGTACCAGGTGGCGTTGCCCAAAGGGCGGCATACGGTCGTCGTGGAGAACCCGGGCAATGACTGGTTTTACGTGGCTTACGAAGTGCCGTGGCTGCGCGCGGCGCCCATTCTGCGCGCGTTGGGCGTGGTGGGGGATACCCAGGCGCTGCTATGGGTCCAGAACCGGGCGCACACCTGGCGCAACGTGGCCAGCGGCGATTTCGTAGAGAGTCCGGTGGCCGGGGCGCAGGTTATCATCAAGGGCCTGCCGCAAGGGCAGTGGCGCGTGGAACAATGGGACGCTTACGAGGGCCGTGTGGTGGGTTCAGAGGTGCACGATGCGGGCGAAGACGGGCTGCTCGAACTTGCGCTGCCCGCTGTTGCGCGCGACGTGGCGTTCCGCCTTCACAAGGTATCATGATGGGCGCGCCGCGGGATCACGGCGGAGCATGACCCGCGTGGGAGGCAGAGATGACGGCGAACGATGACAACGAAACCAAACCGATGGCGCTGAATCCGGACGGCGGGGACGGCGGCGATTTTGCGTTGCGGGATACCCAGCCTATGACCTCGCAGGGGGACGATGGCCGCGCCCCTGTGCCAACGTTCGAGAGGTGCACCCGCTACCGCCTTGGCCAGCGCATCGGCCAAGGCGGCATGGCCATCGTCTATGAGGCTTACGATTCGAATCTGGATCGCTCGGTAGCCGTCAAGACCCTGCGGTCCGAGATGGCCGGAGATCGTTCCGTGCGCGAACGATTTGTGTATGAAGCGATGCTCCTGGGAGACATGGACCACCCGGGCATGGTGCCGATATTCGAGATAGGGGAGTTGGATGATGCCGGGCTCTTCTATTCGATGAAACGTATCAAGGGCCGGACGTTGCGCCAGATTCTGGACATGCGTGAGGGCAAGCGCCTGGACCGCCGGGAGGTGGCCAGGCTGCTCAATATTTTCGGCAAGGTCTGCCAGACGGTAGCATATGCGCATTCGCGCGGCATCGTTCACCGCGACATCAAGCCCGAGAACGTCATGGTTGACGAATACGGCATCGTGCTGGTGCTGGATTGGGGGCTCTCGAAGAAGATCGACGAACACGAAATCAGCCAGGGGATTACCGCAACGCAGACCGGGGTCATCAAGGGAACGCCTGCATACATGAGCCCGGAACAGGCCGAGGGCCGCACCCACGAGATTGATTTCCGCACAGACGTGTTCTCGCTGGGGATCATCCTTTACGAAATCCTCTCGGGACAACTCCCGTTTCCGGGAAAGACCCGCACCGAGGTGCTTCTGCAGATCGCGCGCCATCAGCCCTCCTCGCCCCGCAGGAAGAACAGGCGCGCGAACAGAGCGCTGTCGGCGGTTTGCATGAAAACGCTGCAAAAAGATCCGGCGAAACGCTACACCACCGCCCAGGAATTGTCCGAAGACCTTGAACGCTACAGCCGCGGTGAGGATACGTCCGCCTATGTCCCCAAGCCTTGGGAACGCCTGATTTCATGGGCGGAACGGCGGCCGGCGCTTGCCACCGCCTTCGCGATCTTTCTCTCGCTGGCCTTGTTCGGAAGTCTTGGGGCGATGACCGAGCACCAGTATCGCGCCAGCGAGGCGAAGCGCGCGATGACAATCGGCACGTCCATAGCCGCGAAGATGATTGCCGAGGTTAATCGCCTGGACAAGGATATCGCCGCTCTGAAGGAACAGTTGAAACAACTGCCGCCCGGCGATTCGTCCGAGCGGCGCGCGGCCGAGTCCAAATTGGCGACCCTCGAGATCGGGCGGCGGCACCACATGGAGTTCCTCAACCGTCTCGGACCGGTGGCCGTGGCGCGCCGTACCGGCGGCAACATCGACACAATTGATGACATGGGACCGCAATTTGCCGGAGCGGCGCGGCAAATCAGGTTGAGACAAATCCAGAGTGCGTTCGATATTGGCGACGATTATGAAGCGAGCTACCTTGTGTACAGATGTCTTACGGATGCGAAATGGCTGGCATGGAACTCTGGCCAAATGAACGATCTGCTCGCGTGGCGGGACAAGATCGGCGCGAAGCTGCGCGAGGACCTTCCGCCAGGGGCTGAGTTGCCCGACTGGACTCGGTTCAACAACGAGGAGCTCTTACAGCCTTCCATTGACGAGCTTGGCATTGGGGAAATCGAAGGTCTCAGGCAGATGCTTCGGAGCCTGTACTAAGCGGTCTTGGTCCGCAAAGACGTGGAGGACGGCGACGAGGCGGAGCGATTGTGGGATGATGATGTTTCGGGCCTTCAGCCCTCCTTGTCTATCTCATGGCGTTTTTCCTGGCCCTTCAGGCCAGGCTGGTATGTTTCGCGCCGTTGGCGCTGCCGGAGGAGTGCGCTGCCCAGGGAGCATGGTTCGCGCCGCTGGCGTTGCGGGGAAGCAGGCCCTGCCGTAGGAGTATGTTTGGTGCCGTTGGCCATGGAGAATCCCGGCTGACCCGGGCCTGCGAGTCGCACGGCGCCGTACCAGGCTTCGCCGGTGCTCACCTGGTGCTCCGGGGATTTGCCGGTCTTTGTCTGCTTCCTCTATCATCCCATCATGCAAGGTGCCACGCTTACCCGGGAAAATCGTACCATGGGGATGAAAGGGGTTTCTTCCTATGCACGGTTACTTCAGCATTGTCCTTATGTTCACGATTCCATCGCTGGCGTTCGGGGCGGGCGAGTTCGAGGACTGGCCGCCCCGCGGCTACTTTATCCGGTCACTTGTTGGCGAAGTGCCCGGCATTCTCAAAGGGTATGATGCCGCGACGGGCCGGTTCGGAGATGAACCCTGGACGTGCCAGGACCAGAACCACATTTTCACGCTGGCTGCGGCGTGGGCGTTAGACGTCCCCGAGAACCCCTATTATCACGAGCCGGACCTGCTCTCCGTCATCGCGCGAGGCGGGGAGGCCCTAGTTGACGACATGGACGAATGGGGCATGTGGACCTTCCGCAAGAAGGACAACTCCACGTGGGGCCAGATCCATATGCCCTGGACGTACAGCCGCTGGATCCGCGCGTATGCACTGGTGAAGGACGCCTTGCCGGCCGAGTCACGCCAAAAATGGGAGAAGGGGCTTCTTCGGGGATTCACTGGAATCCGGAAGTACATGGACGGGGGTGTACACAACATTCCGACGCACCATGCCATGGCGTTGTACATCGCCGGACAGTGCTTCGACAACCAAGAGTGGCGCGACGCTGCGCAGGCTTTCATGGCGAAGGTGGTGGGAGAGCAGTGCGAGGGCGGCTACTGGTCGGAGCACTGTGGCCCCGTCGTGGGTTATAACGCGGTGTATGTGGATGCCTTGGGCGCTTATTACTGCTGCTCGAAGGACCCCGCTGCACTCGAGGCGTTGGGACGCTCGGCTGTTTTCCATTCCAGCACGCTATGGCCGGACGGCTCATCCGTGTCATGCATCGATGAACGGCAGATATACCACTCGGGCGCCATGACCGGAAACGTAGGGTTTTCGTGGACCCCTGAGGGGAGGGGGTTCCTGTTGCGGCAGCTCTCGTTGTACGCCGGTCCGGATGAAAGGCTCGCATCGGGTGATTACGCCGCTTCCATGCTGCTCTATGGCGGAGACGGCGAAGTGGCCATGCCGCCAGCCGCCTCCAGCCGGTTCACACGGGAGATGGACGGCGGCCGGATGCTGATTCGCCGGGATGCGCCGTGGCAATGGGCTATGGCGGGGTATGCCTGCGCGATTGCCCCGAACCGCTGGATCCAGGACCGCCAGAATCTGGTCGATGTGTACCATGACGGGCTCGGGCTGGTCATTGGCGGGGGCAACACGAAGCTTCAGCCGCTCTGGTCAACGTTTACAGCGGGCGATACGTCGCTGCTCCGTCATACGCCCGGCGACACGGCGCCGGACTTCTGCCCCGTCATCGAGCTGCGCTGGGTCCCGGATGCGGCGCACATTTCGAACGAGCCGGGATCATCCACGTTGACGCTCGGATACGGCGATGTGAGTTGCAGCGTTGCGGCCGGCCCTCAGGCCGACGGGGCGCTGACATTGACGTATCGCGCGGCCAAAGGCCAGCGGGCGGAGGCGCACGTTCCATTCATGCGCCGTGCGGCGTCCGTCAATTCGGAGCGCGGCGAAGTCTACAATTTGCAGGAGACGGAGCTGACGCTCACAAGCGACAAGATGGGCGCCTTTTTCGAGTACGCCGGGCTTCGGGTCACCATGCCTGAAGGGGCGTCCCTGGTCTGGCCCGCGAAACAGCATGATCCCTACGTCAAGGACGGGGCGTCTGCGCTTGGCAATGCCAAGCTTGTTTTGGTATTGCCGTTCGTGGACACTGAAGAGTACCGGATCGAGCTGCGGGTGATTGATAAGAGTCCCTCGTAAGGAGGATGCATGAGAGTATTGAATGGCGCCGACAGGAAATTCTTGCGTGGGCTGGGGCAGAACCTCGAGCCCTTCGTCATGGTGGGCAAGAACGGGGTCACGGGCACCGTAATAGACTCGACGGGCAAAGCCCTTGCGGCTCACGAACTGGTGAAAGTGCGCTTTGTAGAGTGCAAAGACAAAGACGAAAAACGCGCCTTCATCGACCAACTGGCCCAAAACACGCGAAGCGAGGTCGTCGGCATGATCGGCCACACCGCTTTGCTCTACCGGCAACAGGACGATGACGAAAAGCGCAAGGTCTTCTTCCCCGACGAGCGCGGATGAAGACTCTCATCATGTCCTCGAGGCTACTCTTGTGTCTTCCCGGCCAGAATATCGTTGATGATTACCCCCGCTGCTGTAAGGCCAATCAATCCAGGCAGATATGAGATGGTGCCGCGTGTCCGGGGGTCTTCCTGTGGAGAATCCGCGCCCGGGATCGCTATCGCCTGAGAATACACGCAGCGGATACCTTCCAGGATGCCCTCTTTTCGGAGCTGTTGCCGTATCCTGCGGGCCAGAGGGCAGTTAGACGTATCGCTGATATCGGCTACGCGAATACCTGAGACGTCGAGCTTGCTTGCGGCCCCCATGCACGAGACGAAACACAGGTGTTTCGCGTGAAACAACTCGAGTAGCGCCAGCTTCGCCGGAAAGGTGTCTATAGCGTCGATATAGCAGGCCTTTTCATTGTGCAGGAAATCTTCGGCGTTCGCAGGAGTAACGAGCGTCTGATGAGTTTCGACACGCGCATGAAGATTGATTTGGAGGATACGTTCGCGGGCCACCGATACCTTGGGGGTGCCGATGGTACTCTGCAGGGCCACGAGTTGCCGGTTCAGATTGGTGACCTCAACGCAATCGGAGTCGACCAGTACGATGTGCCCGACCCCGGCGCGTGCGATGGCCTCCGCAGCGTATGAGCCCACCCCGCCCAGACCGAAGACCACCACGGCAGCGCGGGCGAGCCGCTCGATGCCCTCGTCACCCACCAGAAGCCGGGTCCGTTCAAAGCGTCCGTCCACTTACTCCTCCAAGTCAAACAGTTTTAGTGCATTACGTGTTGTAGCTTCCGCGACTTCGGTTTCATCGCGGCCGAGGAGGCCTGCCGCTCCCCGGAGATTTAGGATCAGGTTCCTGGGTTCATTTGGGGTGCCCGGTTCCGCGCCTACAGGGGGCATGTCGGGGCTGTCCGTTTCGAGGAGGAAATGGTCGGGATAAATGAACCGCATGAGCTCCTCGCGTTTCCTGCATTTGGTGTAGGTGAGGCTTCGGCCCAAAGAGAATTTGAGTCCGAATGTCACGAAAGTGCGCGCCAATTGTATATTTCCTGAGAATGCGTGGATTATGCCTCCCGGGGAGGGCGTCCCGATGCGTTTCAAAGAGGCGAGCAACTCGTTGAAAGCGCCTCGGCAATGGATGACGACAGGCAACGCAAGCTCTTTAGCAATGGCGAGTTGCGTATCGAAGAACTCCGTCTGTAGTTCCAGTGGCGGTGTTTCGATCTTCTTGTCCAGGCCGATTTCCCCAATGGCTTTGGCCCCTAATTCACGTGCTTGTTGGAGCTGCTCGAGTTGCGCGAGGTATTCGGGTTTTGCATACCAGGGATGGACTCCCAAGGCGAAGGCCACCTCGGGATGCCGGCGGGCGATACCGGCAGATATGTGCCATTGTTCCGGCGATACGGCGCTGGTCAGGAACCTGATGATGCCGGCGTCACGCGCGTCCCGAAGCACTTCGTCAAGGCGGGAATGGAGGCTCTCGTCTTCAAGGTGGCAATGTGCGTCAACCAGCCGCATGGCGTGGCTCCGGTCTTGGGCCTTGTATCCGGTTGTTTTCGAGGACGTACTATAAGGATCCTGGACGACGAAAGTCGAATGTGCGGAGAGCGTCGTACATGCCGGCGCTGTGAGCACTGATCGTCGTAAATAGTTGAATGGCAATGTTTAGAATGATATTCTATGGCTTTTCCAAGGGGTTGGAGGAGTGTATGAGGCGTGATACACACTTAGCCGGCTGGCTGTGGACGGGGGGCGTGATGCTCCTCTATGGCCTGACGGTTCTGGTTGTCTGTGGTTGTTCTGATTCACCCGCCACGATTGCGGACGTTTCCGAGTCTGCCGCAAAGGCGGCTACGCCACCACTACCCGAACCCGCGCACCGTCTCGCTCACTGGCCCGTTGAAGAAGACATGCCGGTTCCTCCCGATGGCTGGTACACAGTCGAACTTGGGGGCGAGAAGATAGATATCTTTCGTGATGAATATGGGGTGCCGCACATCTATGCGCCATCCATCGAAGGGGCTTTGCGCGGCCAAGGCTATGTGCAGATGGAGGACCGGACCATACAGATCATCCAGAGTCTGGCGGAAGTCCGCGGTATCAGCGCCAGCTACAAGGGTGCCGAGGGCATTGGCCATGACGAGGAGATCCGGACGCGCGGATACACCGAGGAAGAATGCCGGGAGATGGTGGCCGCCTTGCGCCCGGACCTGCGCGGGTACCTCGAGGCGTTTGTTGATGGCGCGAACGCGTATCTGGCCAAGGTCGCGCCGGGTTTTGCTCCGATTGAACCGCATGAAATGGCCGCGGGCGCCGCATACCACATGGCTAAAGCCGGTGATTGGGGCGGCGAAGAATTGAGCGTGTATCAGCTTGCAAGCATGGCGAAGCTGTTTCGCGGGCCCGAATTCATGTGTCAGATCATCAATGACGCGATTCCGCAGAACGTGCCGTGCTCGCCGACAACCGACCATAGCTACCAGCGCGCCGGGCACGTCGAAGCGGCGTCAACACCGATACCGCTGGATTTTGACCCCAGCATGATGCTGGCTATCATGGAAGACGAAGAGCGGGAACGGCAATACGCCTATAAGAACGGGCTCATGACGACATGGGGCAGCTTCTCGTGGATCGTGGGTCCGAAGCGCAGCGCAACCGGCAACGCGCTGCTTTTCGGCGCCCCCATGGTCTGGTTTCCAACACCCTCCTGGTGCATTATGGTGCACCTCAATGCCCCGGGCTTCAACGTTGCGGGCATGGCATGCCACGGGGCGCCGGGCATTCTTATCGGCCACAATGAGCGCGTGGCTTGGGCCACCACGTCGAGTCTCTTGAATGCCACGGATTTCTTTGAAGAAACCCTCAACCCCGACGATGAACATCAGTATTGGCATAAGGGCGCCTGGCACGATATGGAGGCGATCGAGTGGCCCATTCTGGTCAAGGAAGCTGACGGCTCCTTGCGCGAAGAGCCGTACACGGTGTACCGCACCGTCCACGGTCCGGTTGTTCAGTGGGACCTGAGCACCCACAGGGCCTATGCGCGCGCTACGCCTTTCCGATATCTCGAGCTCGACTCGATGATGGCGTTTCTCGACATCAACAGGGCGAAAACGCTGGACGATGTGGAAACTGCCGTCCGGCAGGTGGCCACGACCCACAATTTCTTCGCCGCGGACACTGAGGGCAACATCGGCTACTGGGTCAGCGGCCGTTTCCCGGTCCGGACGCCCGGTTACGATGACCGGCTGCCGACGCCGGGCACAGGAGAGTACGACTGGCGCGGGTACCGCAATGCGACGGACGAGGTGGCATGCATCAATCCCCCTGAAGGATGGTTTGCCAATTGGAACAACAAGCCGAGCGTGAAAACGCCCGGCTGGTTCCCCGAGGGCACGTGGGGCGTCAAGATTTTCGAATCCCTCGAGGCCAACGAAGAGGTGGGTTGGGACGAGTTCCTGGCGATTATACAGGCAAATGGCGAGCATAATTTCCTCGCGACGTATTTCAAGCCGTACCTGGTCGATACCCTGCGCGCACGGCCCGACCTGCCACCCAATCTTCGCGAAGCGGCGGACCTGCTCGAGAACTGGCCCGATAAGGATGTTACGGGTTCACCGGGCGCCCTGCTTTTCAACCGATGGATGGCTGAGATGATTGTCGAGCTGTTCGCGCCCGATTTCGGGGTTATGGTGAGCCGCGACATGGGACTCGACAATCTGCGCCTTTTTGCAACCCTGGCGTATCGCGTGTTGATGCCTGAGCGCCGCTGCTTCGATCTGCAGGGCGAGTACCTTCACGGGCGGGATCCGCGCGAGGTGGTGTATCAGGCGTTTGTAACTACCTATGACTCTCTTGTTGAGGAGCAAGGACCCGACATCAACAAATGGGCCTACGACCGCGGGGTATGGACGTTCGGGCTCGCAAGCCTGGAGCCCGCCGGAACTCAGCCTCAAGATGACTCGCTTACGGTGCCGCAACGCAACGTCGGCACCTACTGGATGGCGGTCGAGCTGGGGAATCCAATCAAGGCCTTCGACGTCGTCGCGCCGGGACAATGCGGCAACCCCAAGTCGCCCCATTACGTCGATCAAGTCCCTCTTTTCCGCGACTTCAAGATGAAACCGATGAAGTTCTATCGCGACGAGCTGCCGCCCTATCCCGGTTGAACACAACGCAGCGCAGGCGAGATGCCTGCTCTCTAATGGCTGAGGACGGGCGGTCCTGCTTCTCTCATTCGCGCAAATCCAGGTCCGTCTCCGGATGAACAATGGGGTATGAGGCAGTCATCCTTGTTTACAGCAGTTGGCGGGCGTTTTCGGCGACCTTTCTGAATGCGGCGGCTTGTTCTTCGATGATGGTCTTGTCGTAACGTTTGAACCACGGGATCGAATAACACAGCCTGTAACTATTCAAGGTGACGGGCAGCGATTCCGGGGCCTGGCGCAGGTCACGGCGGGAGTTGGCAATACGGGTGGGCTTGCCGTGCCCGTAAATGTCGCAATCGGTCAGCACCGGGTGGGTATGCATGGGCCTGTTCGCTCCAGGAGACGTGCTGGCGCCCTCGGCACACACTGCTTCGCAGAATCTCTCGATATCGAGTCCGCCGAGTTCCTCCGCGCGGTAGAGCCCTTTGGCGGCGTACCAGCCGCCCATGGTCGAACCGCTCTCTTTCGGGGGCCGGTGCGCTTTGATGCCCGGCGCGCCCTCAAGGAGGTCCCAGAAATAGTTCATGGCTTTTTGGATCTCGGCGACTCGGGCGTCGTAGTGGCGCAATTGGGACCGTCCCAGCGCGCTGGCGAGCTGGTTGACGCGGAACTTGACGCCGCCCATGGGATACCCGGCGTAGGGCGTCAGGCGCGGGTCGGTCAAGTCGCTGTGGCGCTCGTAATGGCCGTACGCGATGGCGCGCTCGTAGATGTACTTGTCGCGAGTAGCGAGCATGCCCATCTCGCTCGCGGCAAGCGATTTTCCCGACATGCACGACATGGCAGCGACGTGGCCGAACGTGCCGGTCTTGCGTCCCTTGTACAGAGTGCCATGGGCGTGCGATACATCTTCGATGACCTTGAGGTTGTGCTTTCCGGCGATGGGGAGGATAGCATCCATGTCGCAGGGATATCCCGCGTAGTGGACAACCATGATGGCCTTGGTCCGGGGCGATATCCATCGCTCGATATCGGCGGGGTCGATGCACAGGGTGTCGGGATGGATGTCGACGAAGACCGGCGTTGCGCCGAGTGCGAAAGTCTGGAGGGCCGAAGCCCAGTAGGTCATGCCCGGGCAGAGCATTTCGTCGCCCACGCCGATTTCGCACCCGAACATCGCGGCCTGAAGGGCCGCGGTGCCGTTGCAGTGCGCGAGGCAGTAGGGGATGCCGAGCCATTCGCCGAACTCTTTTTCGAATTGCTTCGTGAGGTCCGTGCCAGACATGTTCCCTGACCGGAGGACCTCGAGAACCGCATCCTCATCCTCTTTGGTGATCAGGGGCCATTTGATCAGTTCTTGCGGATCGGTTGTGGCAGCCTTGGGACCTCCGAACAGAGCGAGTTTCTCAGCCATGGTGCGGTTCCTCCCACTGGATGCAGCCAGTGTCATTCGCGCAGGGCAGGCGCTAGCTTCGCGTTACACAGCTGGACCTATTGTCCCCGCTGGGTTGTGCGATGGTAGCACACCGCTTTCGGCAAACCCAAGGGAACCGAATCGCTCCTAAACCGCCGGATAACACGACGATTGGGGAAACTCACACAACGCACGCGGAAGAAATGGCGCCCGCGAAGCTCGATTGGGATGGGGACCTGCCGTGCTATTCACAGACCCGGGTCTCCAAATCCCGCGCAAGAACCGCTTCGTACACTGTCTCCAATAGCCCGGGACCCGTCTCTCGATGAAGCGCCACCGCGCAATCCGCAATGATGCTTCCTATCTCATTCTGTTTCGGAGAATTCAATCTTCGTGTTCCCTGTGTCTCCGTGTGAGTTCGTTCTTGTCTTTAAGGAGACAATAAGATCCCTCCCACGAAGGCTCTCTTATCCGGCGACCAGGGATCGCGGTCATTTGTCGCCGGTCTTATCTGGCGCTCCAGCCTATTGCGCGAGACGATAAGGCGGGCGCAGAGCCATCATGCGAGAGGGAACAGAGGAAGCACTCCCCTGGGTCAATTGCCGGATGCCTTTTTGAATTGGCCGTTGCGGACGAAGTCCAGGACGTCGAGCAGCGCCCCCACCTCAGGCTCACATCCCAGGCAGTCAAAGAACTGCACGCATCCCGCGCAGATATGGGGGTGCTCCATCATGAGCGCATACTCCTGCTTCGGGCGGCCTGTCGAGAAAAGGCAGCCGTCTTTGCTCGCATGGAGAAAATCATCGGGTCTGAGCAGAGGATTGAGTGCGAGCGTGCGGTACTGCAACAAGCCAAGAGCCCCACAGAGCAGGAAATAGGATACGCGGTCCATGCGTGCATACTGCGCGATGCCTTCGCTTTGCCAGGCGGATACAGCAACCCCATAGTCGCGGAGGGAAAAGAGGGCCTCTTCGCGCTCGCGTGTGACGTGCAATGTGAGCGACTTCAGGCTCTGTGAGAGTGAAAACTCGTAGCGGGTTTGAGCCCGGGCGCCCACTTCGGGGAGCAGCCGGACCTCAGGTTCAATTCCCAAGACGCGCACGGGGAGAGATGTCCTTCCCCGCGTCCCTGGACATGTTCCCCATAGCCACGTCATCGATATCTTGCCTCCGCCGCGGCTGCCAAACGCACTTGCTTGGTTTTATCAGCCTCAACACTATTGGACGATTTCGAAGGCCGGATTCACAATCGGGTTGTTGCGGCATTTTGTGTGGGGAGGTTTCTCAAGATTTTGTAAGGTTATTGCTGACAGAGACCATTTCGCGGGATGGTACTAAATATGCAAAATCAGCGGATTGCTAGCCTGGTGTTCGTATCATGCAAGCGACCGCTTAATTGCCCATTCTACGCTGGTTTGGACAAGTTCGGCGCCGGTCTCGAGATGCAATTTCTCCTTAATACGGGCTCGGTAGGTTTCAACAGTTTTTACACTGATGCTCAGGCGCTCCCCGATCTGGCGGGTCGAGACCCCTTGACCAATCAATTCAAAGACTTCGAGTTCGCGATCGGTGAGCTGCTCGATGGCGGAAGTCTCGGAGCGGGCCTGGTTCTGGGCGAAGCTCATCAGAATCCGCTCGTTGACCTGGTCGCTTACGTAGATGCCTCCTTCGAGGACCCTGCGGATGGCCGTCACGATCACTTCGTCCGCTTCTTGTTTCATGACGTATCCGCGCGCTCCGGCACGAAGGACGCGTTCCGCGTAGATTTGTTCATCGTGCATCGAGACCACTAGAGCCTTGGTTTGGGGGGCAAGGCTGGGCAGGCGTTTGAGCAGCTCAAGGCCATTGGCGTTTTTCAACACGATGTCGACGATAACTAAATCGGGCTGCAGCGACTCCAGAAGATGCAGGGCTTGCGTAAGATCTTCGGCTTCTCCGCAGACGCTGATATCCGGTTCATGGTTGATCAACTGGGCGAAACCTCGCCGCACGATGGGATGATCGTCCACAACCAGAATGCGGTAGAGCTTGGGAACGCTGTTCATTCTAGGCTTGCCTCGTCTTGGGTTTTCTTCGCCGTCCCGGTTCGAAACAGGCACGATATCTCCGTCCCGCCGCCGAAGCGGCGCTTTACGGCGAAAGTAGCATCGGCCATTCGGGCGCGGTGTTCCATCAGGCGCAATCCCATTCCGCCTCCTCCTCCCGTCAGGGGTTGCGGAAGGCCTTTGCCATTATCCTCTATTTGAAGGAGTTTTCCCACTCCTGTTTCAATAAGCATGATCCGAATCTGGGTGGCCTCGGCATGCTTGACTGCATTGGTGACGGCCTCCTGTGCGATGCGATAGAGATGCTCGGCCTGGGCGGGACTTGAGATCAGCACACTGTCATCGCTCTCAAACACGCATTCTATGCCGGTCATTTGTTCGGTGTGTTCGCCCAGTTTACGCAGGGCGTTGGCTAAGCCGTCCGCCTCGAGATCGACCGGACAGGCGCCTTGCGAGAGCGTACGGGTATAGGCGATGGCTTCTTTGATGAGGTCAGCGATTTCCGTCACGCCGGCCGCTTCCGGAGCATCCTTGTCGGCAAGTGTCTTGGCCAATCCCCTGGTCAGAAACAGAATCCCTGCCAGGTGCTGTCCTAACCCGTCGTGGAGGTCGCGGCCGAGGCGCCGTTGTTCCCGCGAACTGATCTCGAGGATCTCCTTCTCGAGGAGTTTGCGTTCGGTAACGTCTTCCGCGAATCCGGCAAACCGATAGGCCTTCCCCTGGCTGTTTCGAATAGGAAACCCGCGGTGCACGAGCCAACGCGTCGTCCCGTCCGGTTGGACGATTCGGAATTCCGTGTCTGCTTCGTGAAACTCGTCCATGAATGTCCTGGCCATGCGTTCACGGTCGTCAGGGTGTACCGCGGCGAGAAAGGCCAGGGGATCCCCATAAAGGGTTTCTGCCCTCATCTTGCAGATCTCGGCAAATGCCGGACTGACGTACAGCCCGCGGCCGAAGTCGGCTGTTGCGAGCCAGAACATGGCATGGCTGCTTCCCACGAGCTGGCGGAACCGCTCTTCGCTTTCTCGAAGCGCCTCCTCGGCATGTTTATGGCTGATGGCGCCGGCAAACACTTCGGCCAGGAGCATAATCAGGGCAGACAGGGCTTCATCCCAATCATACCCGTCTTGCATGACCTCGAAACAAACGTAGCCGGCCAGGTAGCCCCGGCTCATCATGGGCGCGATGAGAAAGGACCTGGGCGGGCCCAGGCCGAAAAAGGCGCGTTCCTCCTGAGCGTCCGCAGGGAGATCCGTGAGGGTCGAGCAACGTATACATTCGCGGTTGCGCAGCTGGGCCATGAGCCAGGGGAAGCACTCGAGCGATTGTTGCAGCCGGTCTGTAATCAACGGCACCGGTCCCGCAGCACCCCAATCGAAGCGGCCTGCAATCTGTTTGCCATCACTCGAGAACAAGCCGATGCCGATATGGTGGACTGAGATGGTCTCCCCTATCTGGCCGATAGCGTGGCTGATGGCCTCATAGATCTGCTGGGGCTGCAGATTGATGAACCGCGTGGCAATTCCCGTCAGCAGCTTCTCGACCCGGAGATGCTGTTGAAGGCTCTTCTCCGCTTCGCGGCGCCGCGTGATGTCGCGGGCAATTCCCACGAAACCAACAGGCCGGCCGTTATCGTCCAGGACGGTGCTCGTACTCGTTTCCACAGGCACGATCCTGCCGTCTTTGGTCAGGCAGTCGTACTCTATGATGAACTTGTTGCCTTTAGCGATGCATCCGGACATCTCGCGCACAGCCCTTTCGCGGTCATAGGGGGCAATGAGGTCGATGATGGAGCCGCACCTGCTGCAGAGTTCTTCCGCGCTGGCATACCCCAGTTTTTGTGCTGATATGGCATTTGTCAGAAGTATTTTCCCGGAAAGATCGAAAAAGGTAATGGCGTCTGGCGCGGTCTGGACGAGGGCGTGATGGCCGGTCCTTTCCGAATCCAGGACCTCGGAGAGTAGTTTGCCTTCCGGGGCTTCTCGAAGGCAGAGCACCATGTATGGGGGCGTCTTGGGCCCGCCTTTCTCGAAGAACAGCCGCGCCACACCCGAGAAGGAGGCGCCATCGGCCCTGGCATGATGCGTTTCCATCATGAGCGCCCCTTCTTCGCGCGCACGGGCGATGCACGCGTTCCACTCGATTGCATGCGGTACAACAAATTCCGTGATGGAATGCCCGCATACCGTATTGCCCTGGGCAGCGTGCATTTCCAGGAAAGGCTTGTTGGCGAATTTGATGATGCCTTCTTCTGAAAGCAGACAAATCCCCTCGCTGGCGCAACCGGCGGCCTGCGCCAACATATCCGCGCGTTCCTTTTCCATCCTTGCCGCAAGGAGCGCTTGCTCGTAGGCAGCGAGCTTTTGCCGCAACTCGGGGGACATCTCCTCGAGTGCCGCTCCGCCGTTTACAAGGTCTGGCATGCGCGCATCCTTAATCCGTCAAACAAGACACTTCAGCCTGCCATGTTGATAACGTATTCGCCGCGACGCGGTCGCCAATCCCAATATCACTATAGAAGAGTAACCAATGCGAAGCAAGCCCTTCGGTCATGGCGCCGAGGACGGCTCTGGGCGGGCGGGAAACGTGAGGCGGCCATCGCGGGGCGGGTTTCCTTTCGCGAATGCCAGCCGGAGAACCTCCCGTGCAAGCGGCGTCGAAACGGCCGTGCGGGCATACCTGGCCGCTTCAGGCGCTCATCGCCTATGCGTCTTGGGATGCCGTGGCCCCCTGTATTGGTTTTATTGACGTTCACAGGTCAAAATGGCATGATTACTCCGTTTGAACTTGCTTCACAAGAGCCACGAGCACGCTGGGAGGGCCAAGTCGGCCCTTAGCATAGAGATAAAGGAACTTTTGCCGTGCGACGCTTACTCCGCTTTTGCTCCCTCCCCATGCTGGGAGTTCTTTCCCTTGTGCACGCGGGATGCCCTTCCCCTCCCGAGATGGGCATTGTGTTGATCGTTTCCCCAACAACGCTGGACTTCGGCTCAACGGAAACGGCGATGTCTTTCAAGGTGAGCAAGAACTACACCAGTCAGGCCATGGCGCCGTTCCGCGTTACCTCCAGCGATGCGTGGATATCCTTAGAGCCCTCTACCGGAACAAGTAACGGGCCCGATGACCCGATTACGGTGTCCGTAACCATCAAGCGTGACTTGCTGGGAGCGGGGACAAACAGCGGGACGGTGCGGATCACGTGCGAAGGGGCAACCGACCGATGGGTCCAAGTGACCGCGTTCCGCCAACTTGCGGCGAATTTCACTGTGAATGAAGTGCAGCCGTTCCAGGGCGACCCCATCACCTTTCAAGACATGTCGCAAGTTTCGGGCAACGTAAGCGGCACAAAGAGCTGGTTGTGGGATTTCGGCGACGGCGCCACCAGTGAGGCGCAAAACCCCTCTCACACATACGACACGATAGGGACGTTTGATGTAACTCTCACGGTGACTGTCGGAGAGGCTTCCGCAGCCCTCACCAAGCGCAATTACATCATGGTGCGCGAGAAGATAGGTCCCACGGCGGGTTTTTACGCCCTCGACACCACTGTGCCTGCGGGTTCTCCCGTGGGGTTTGTCGATCAATCCGAGCCTGGCACCGCCTCGATAACGTCGTGGCGATGGGATTTTGGCGATGGCCGCAGCGGCACAGGGGCGGCGCCCACCCACGCTTATGCCCTGCCAGGCGTGTATACGGTGCGCCTGACGGTTACAACCGCGCACGGCCAAGATGAAGAGGTCAAGCAGAATTACATCACGGTCGAGGCGGTGCCGCCGCAGGCCGACTTCACCTGCTCGAACGTTGAGCCTCTGATGGGCACCGAGGTGACGTTTACCGACCTGTCCGTGCCGGGCCACCTTCCTATCGCCTCGTGGTACTGGGAATTCGGCGACGGGGCGGTCAGCACGGAACGGAATCCGAGCCATACGTATGATACGTACGGGGTATTCAACGTCTCGCTTACAGTGGCCGACGCTGAGGGGAATCAGGACACCGAAATCAAGACTGGCTACGTATCCGTTCGCGGCTACGCGCCAGATGCGAGCTTCAATGTGGACCGTTCCTGGGGCGTCACCATAGATGAATTCGGTTTTGCCAATACATCCGACCCTGGCACGGGTCCGGCCACCTACCGGTGGCGGTTCGGGGACGGCTCGGAGAGTGCTCAGGAGAATCCATCGCATACATACACGGTCCGGGGAACCTATACCGTGTCCCTGGAAGTGCGCAACAATTTTGGAGTTGACACCGCGCAATACACTGGTCTGCGGGTTTACGACGCGAACGCCCTCGACCGCTATGTCCGTAAAGACGACGGCATCGAGCCGGCCGTCACGACGGAACCCCGGCAAACCTTTAATGGCGGGCGGTGGGATGTCCTAAAGTTTGCGTCGCAGCAGTGGCGCGATAGCGCCGAGGTGGCCCCGCATATCTGGCAGCACTGGCTGGGGTTGGCCATTCCGGATGTGATCCGGAACAAGACCGCCCTGTTGTTCATTTCGGGAGGCGACACGAACGACGCCGCGCCGGCGCCGTCCGCCGAGCTGACCGATTTCGCGGTGCAAGCCGGTTCCATCGTGGCTGTACTCACGACGGTGCCCAATCAGCCGTCCGTTTTCACGGCAGAAGGGGCGTCCCGCTCCGAGGATGAGATCCTTGCCTATACGTTTGACCAATACCTGGATGGCGCCGCCATGAACATGGCGGATGAAGAATGGCCCGCCCTTCTGCCCATGGCGAAAGCGGCTGTCCGTGCGATGGACGTTGTGCAGGAGTATTCGGCATCCCTGGCGGTTCCAGTCACTGTCGAGGACTTCGTGGTGACGGGCGCTTCCAAGCGTGGATGGACCACGTGGCTTACGGCAGCGACGGACCACCGCGTGGTGGGCATTGCGCCGATGGTTATCGACGTGCTGAATCTGGACGACCAGATGGACTGGCATTATTCCGCCCTGTGTGGTTATGCGGAAGCCATTCACGACTACGTTGACATGGGCGTGATTGACCGCCTGCATACGCCCGAGGGCGACGCGTTGCAGGCGATCGTGGATCCGTATGCCTATGCCGAACGGTTCGCTATCCCAAAACTGGGGTTGAACGGTACTGCCGATCAGTTCTTCGTGCCGGATTCCGCACAGTTTTACTATCCCGAGATCTCGAACTACGGCCCCATGTATCTCCGCTATTTCCCGAATGGCGATCATCATCTGCTCGAAGGCTACGACGCCACAGTGCGGGGGATGCTGCCGTTCTACAACGCCATCGTCAAACGCGAGACGCTCCCGTCCCTCGAGTGGCAGATCACCGATACGACGGATGAAGCTACGCTGACGGTGCAGCTTGACAGGGTTCCCCAGGCCGCATATCTCTGGACGGGGACCGTTGGGCAGACCTCGGGTGTGCGCGATTTCCGGCTCGACACCGTCGGCCCTGACGTATGGCAGTCCACGCCCATTTCGCCTGTTGGCACGGGCGGCACCAGCTATGCGGCTACCGTACCGAGTCCGGCTCACGGCTGGACCGGCTATTTCATGTCTTTCGAGTTCGCGAGCGGCACGGCGGGCGAGCCGCATGTATTCACCACCGAGGTGCGCTGTGTGCCGACCATGCCGCCCTGTTACGAACCTGGCGGCTACGGAACAATCGAGACCGCCGGCACGGGTACCGATGCCATTACGGTCGTGCGCGTGGGAGGAACCCGGTTTGAGATGGGCTATTGGTATGGCTATCTGCTTGCCGAGCAGATAGACGCCATTTGGGCGCTGTTCTCGGCGGTGGCGGAAGCTGAGTTTCCCGCCGGGACGCTGGACCTCGCCGTGAGCCAGTTGTGGAATTCGGAGTATTTCGACACCGCCGCGTGGGGGGAAGAGTTGGCGGGAGTCGCCCAGGGTTGCCGGATGGCCGGTTATCCGGGGATTACAGTCGATGTGCTCAAGAGAATCCTGGTCATTCCTGATATCTCGGAATACGGTTGCTCATTGTTTGCCGCATGGGGCAAAGCCACGGCCGGCGGTGAGATGTATCAGCTTCGCAACCTGGACTGGTCGATAGAGCTGGGAGCCCAGAACTACCCCGTTGTGGCTATTTACGAGCCCACGGACGGCGGCATCAAACACGCGGTCATCGGTTTCGCGGGGCTGGTGGGTATTGCCGGCGGCGGCATGAACGGCAATGGCATCGCGGTGAGCGAGATCATGGGGTATTTCTGCGACGAGGAGTACCTGGAAGGCATACCGTTCCCCGTCCTCCTTCGCGACGTTCTTTATCACGACAGCACGCTGACGCAAGCGCTGGCACGCATGAAAGGCGCTACGCGGACCAATCAGTATCATTATTGCATAGGCGATCCCAATGCGCCTGATCCGAAGGCGCGGCTGCTATTCACCAGCCGGACCCGTTTTGATGAGTGGGTCGATAACCAGTCGGTTACGGGTCAACATCCGTGCCACCCCAACGTCAACCCGGTCCACACGGCGCTGGATGACGCGGTTTATTGGAAGAATCACAATGGGCGCGACAACGAGATCATCTACGACGGCCTGTTCAGCCGGTACGGCACGCTGGATGCCCAAGGCGCTATTGCCATTGCCAAGGCGGCCGGCGTCAACAGCACCGTGCTCAGCATCGTGTACCATAACTCGGGTGGTGACTTCTGGGTAGCCTATGCCAACGGTACGGACCCGGCTCAAAATCAGGGATACGTTCACATTCTCCTGAATCCGTGAGTCTGGGCGAACGGAGGCTGCCCCATGAGTTTCGCCGATGAATTGGGCGCGTGGCCGCGCGCCCGCGTAATGGACGCCATCGAGCGCGCCCGGACGCAAGACGTCGAGGCCGCGCTCGCACGGGAGATGCGCGGTCCGGAGGACCTGTGCGCACTGCTTTCGCCCTGTGCGCGCGCGTTTCTGGAGCCGATGGCCCGTGAGGCCAGCAGGCTGACCCGGTGGCACTTCGGCCGCACGATCGGAATGTACGTGCCGCTCTACCTCTCGAATGTTTGCGGCGCGGACTGTGTCTATTGCGGCTATGCGGTTCGGTCGGGCAACAAAGAGAAGCGGCTCAACCTCAGCCGCGAGGAAATCCGCGCGGAGTGCGCGGCCCTGGCGGCCGAGGGGTTCCAGAACGTGTTGCTGTTGACGGGGGAAGCGCGCCGCGCCGCGCCTGTCGCATATATTGCGGACGCGGTGGCGCTTGCCCGCGAGTTCTTCCCGGCCGTCAGCGTCGAGGTGTACTCACTGGATGAGTCCGATTACCGGTTGCTTTGCCAGCGAGGTCTCGAAGGCGTGACGCTGTACATGGAGACCTATGACCGGGCGCTCTACAAGGCGGTCCACCTCAAGGGCGAAAAGACCGACTATGACTACCGTCTGGATGCGAGCGAGCGGGCGGGGCGGGCGGGTGCGCGGCGTCTGGGCATTGGGGCGCTGCTCGGCCTGACCGATTGGCAGGTGGATGGATTCTGGACCGCGCTCCACGGGCGTTACCTGCAGAGGGTGTGTTGGCAGAGCGCTGTGTCGGTATCCTTCCCGAGGCTGCTCCATACGCCGAAACGGTTTTCAGTGCCTCGCCTGGTAAGCGACGCCGAATTGGTGCAACTCATGCTGGCCATGCGCCTCTACCTGCCCGAGGCGGGATTCACTCTTTCCACGCGCGAGCGCTCGGAATTCCGCGATCATCTCATCCCGCTGGGCATCACGATGATGAGCGCGGGCTCGTCGACCCGCCCCGGCGGGTACGCCACGCATATCGATGAAACCCTCGAACAGTTTGCGATCGAGGATAGACGGCCTCCGGCGCACGTTGCGGAAGCCATTCGCGCCAAGGGATACGAGCCGGTCTGGAAAGATTTCGACTACGCATTCGATCGAGAGCCGGAACCGCACGAGCCCCTGGATGTAAGCAGCGGGGATTCGTGAAGGACGTTGGGAGAATAGGCGCATGCGGATTACATTGAACGGGGAGACGCGCGAGGTGCAGCCGGGGATCACCGTCCATGGGCTGATTCTGGAGTTCGGCCGGCAACCCGCGGCTACGGTCGTCGAACGCAACGGCGAGATTGTAGACCGGGATTCGTATGCGTCGCTGCATCTCCTCGATGGAGACACCGTGGAGCTGGTGCAGTTCGTGGGAGGCGGCTGATGGACCATGCGGAGCGAATGCGGCGTTTTGCGGACGCCGATCTTTATGTGGTGATTACGCAGTCGTTCTGCGCGGGCCGCTCTGCCCTGGAGGTTCTCGATGCAACGCTCGATGCGGGTGTCCGCCTGATACAGCTGCGCGAGAAGGACCTTACCGATAGGGAGCTCTACCAGCGCGCATTGGCGTTTCGCGAGCGAACCGGCGCGCAGGGCGCGCTGCTGATCATCGATGACCGTGTGGATATCGCGTTGGCGGTGGAAGCCGATGGCGTTCATCTTGGCGAATTTGATCTGCCGGTTGCGGCGGCGCGCCGGGTCGCCCCGGAGTTCATCCTTGGGGCCTCTTCGCACAATCTTGATGAAGCGTTGGCGGCGCAGGAGGCGGGCGCGAGCTATGTCAATATCGGCCCCATCTTCCCGACGCAGACGAAGTCCGTCGCCACGGGAGTTGTGGGGTTAGCCATGATTGACACCATCGCCCCGCGTTTGCGCATTCCGTTCACGACCATGGGCGGCATCAAAGCCGGCAACGTTTCGGAAGTGCTCCAGCGGGGTGCGCGGCACGTTGCCGTAGTCACCGCCGTGACCGCGGCTCCGGACGTCCGCGCCGCGGCGTCTGAGTTGAGGGCTTTGATACGAGGCTCACGGGAGTGAAGGGGAGCTTACTCCTTCTTGGCCAAGACTTCCGCGATCTTCGTGCGCAATTCCGTGGGCGTATAGGGCTTTTGCAGGAAGCCCGCCAATCCCAGCCCGTGGAACCGCTGCGCCACCTCGCGTTCATCATAGCCGCTTGTCAGGACCACCCGCGCGTCGGGGTTGACCGCGCGAATGCGATGAAAGGTCTCTTCGCCGTCCAGATGGGGCATCGTCAGGTCCAACAGGACCGCATCGATTGCGCGCGGCGTTTTCTGGTATTGCTGGAGGCCCTCGCAGCCGTCGGACGCCACGATTACGCGGTAGCCGGTACGCTCGAGCATCTCTTTGGCCACGAGACGGGCGGCTTCTTCATCGTCAATCACCAGAATTGTGGGGAGCGGTTTCGCCCCGTGGTCTGGCGCGTCCGCGTGCGCCGGAGACGTTCGCGCAAGCTGGCTGCACGGGAAGAGGACGCGAACAGTTGTTCCCTCGCCGAGCTTGGACTCGACTTTGACGGCGCCCCGGTGCCCGTGAATGATGCCTAATGCGGCTGCCAGACCAAGCCCCCGCCCCGTGAATTTGGTGGTGAAGAAGGGATCGAAAAGCATCGCCTTGGTTTCTTCGCTCATCCCGCAGCCCGTATCGGAGAGTTCGAAATACGCATAGTCTCCTTCGGGATGTTCTTCTTCCAGGTATGTCGAGGAGAGGTCGTCTTTAGCGCAATGCAGGAACCCCGTGCGCAGGGTGACGGTTCCGGGATGGTCTTCGAGTGCTTCCGATGCGTTCATTGCCAGATTGACAACGAGTTGGCGCAACTGTGCGGCGTCTCCCTCGATGAAGGGCACGTCCGGCGCCAGTTCGAAGACGATTTCGGCTTTTTTCGTAACGGCCGATTCCAGGAGCGGCCGCATATCCTCGAGGACCACATTCAGGTTGAGGGTCTCGATCACGAATCGTCCTTTGCCCGAGTAGGCGAGCATCTGCCTGGTGAGTTCGGCCGCGCGGCGCGCCGCCTTTTCAATCTGCGCGACATTCTTGCGGATCGGGACATTTTCCGCAAGTTCGTCGAGCACAATCGCGGCGTTGCCGAGCACGCCCATCAGCAGGTTGTTGAAGTCGTGTGCAATTCCGCCCGCCATAACCGCCAGGCTGTCCCGTTTCTGGGTTTGCTGAATCTGTGCCTCGAGTTGCCGCCGTTCCGATTCCATCCTTTTTTGCTGGGTGATATCGATGCCCACGTTGATGGCGCCTGCCGGAGCGCCATCGGTACCGATAATCGCCTTGCTGAACAAGGCAAGGGAGCGGAGCCGGCCCGACTTGGTCCGGATGTCGAACTGGATGTTGGCGGTGCTTTCGCCGCGCGCAATCTTGGCCATGACTTCCCGGGCGCGCTCCCGGTCCGCGGGGTCCGGGTATAGTTTCTCGGGAACGTTGCCGCTTCCGAGAATCTCCTCGCGCGGGTATTCGGTAATACGCTCGGCCGCGTTGTTCCAGACAAGGTACCGGCCGTTAAGGTCATGAACGCTCACGAGCACGTTGGCGTTTTCGATGATGGCTTCGCGCCACTGGTTCAGTTGGCGCACTTCCTCTTCCGCGCGTTTGCGGCTCGTTATGTCGCGGTTGCTTGCCCGCCGGCCGGCCCAATTGCCGTCTCTGTCGTATACGGGCTGGCTCACGTGGGATAGCCAATGCAATTGGCCCTCGGCGTCGATGATGCGGAAATCGAGCACAGCCGATTGTGCGCCATCAGGGGGACCGAAGGCGAACCCCCGCATCTTGTCACGGTCCTCGGGATGTACGATCTCCTCGATGAGCGGCGGCCGATCGTAAAACGCCTGGCTGCAGTATCCTGTGATGCGTTCGCAGGATGGAGAGACATAGAGCTGCCGGCCATCGGCGCCGATCCAGTATTCCCAATCGTAGGTGAAGTCCGCCAGTGTGCGGAACCGGTACTCGCTTTCGCGCAGGGCCGCCTCTGAATTCATCCGTTCCTGTACTTCTTTTTGAAGGCGTCTATTGGTTTCGAGAAGCTCGCGGGTGCGGAGGACGATGCGGTCTTCTAGCCGGCTGTGGGCCTCGTGCAGCACCTCCTCCACCTGCTTGCGCTCGGAAATGTCAGTCATCACGGTTACGAAACCGGTGAGCTTCTTCGCGGAGTCCAGGACGGCCGCCGTGTCCGCCAGGTAGACCCGGGTGATGCCGTTTCCGTCGCGAATCTGGATTTCCTGCCGGACGCGGGGGCTGCCTTCCTGATAAGTGTCGGGCGATTCATGAGACAGAAGCCGCAGGATTTCTTCCCCGACTGCATCACCGAGTTCGCACGGCCGCTGCCCTCTGATTCTTTCCCTGGGCAGTCCCAGGACCTTTTCACAGAAATGGCGGTTGCATTCCAGGAAGCGTCCCTCGGCGTCTTGGCAGGCAATGGCGCACGTCGCGCACTCGAGGAAATCAAAGAGCGGGGGCTTGCCGGCATTCTGTGGGGCGCGCCCATCACCGAATTCAGTCATCATCCTGCTCCGTAGGCATTTGATTCCCCGTTACACGGTGCTCTCATGCCACCCAACATCATCCGCAACACCGAACGCCTCAATTGTGCTTCATAGAAGGCGTATCACGCAAGAGATGCGCCATTTTTCGGCAATTGCGTCAAATTCTCGCTTCCAGGACGGCCATGCCCCGTTCCTTCCGTGGCCGGAACTGCCCAGGGCACTTTTTTGACCCGGATGAACAGGATAGGCGGGATAGGCCCGTGGGCGTGCGGGGACGCGTTCGGGCCGCCGGATTTGTCCTGGAGTGCAGGTTGGCGCCCTCCAGCAACGCCTGGCCTGGTGGGAGGCATCTTTGATGCTTACGCCGTTTTCGCGGGGACGTTCCGGAACGCGAACTCGCCATTCTTGACTTCCGCCACGACGTGAGCGCCTTCTTGCACGTGCCCCTGCAGGATTTCCAAGGCCAGGGGGTCAAGGATCATGCGCTGGATGACGCGTTTGAGAGGCCGGGCCCCGTAGACGGGGTCGTATCCTCGTTCGGCGAGCAGGTCGCGCGCCTGGGGCGAGAGTTCAAGGGTGATGCGCTTCTCGTACAGGCGTTTGGCCAGCCGTTTCAACTGCACATCGACGATTTTGCGGATGTGTTCCTTGCTCAAGGCATGGAATACCACGATGTCGTCCACGCGGTTGAGGAACTCGGGCCGGAAATGGTGGCGCAGCACACGCAGCACCTCTTCCGTCTTTTCTTCATGGGCATCCTCCGCACGGTTGAATATCTCGCTGCCCAGATTGGAGGTCATGATCACGACGGTGTTCTTGAAGTCGACCGTGCGCCCCTGGCTGTCGGTGATTCGCCCGTCATCCAAGAGCTGCAACAGAATATTGAACACCTCGGGATGAGCCTTCTCGATCTCGTCGAAGAGAATCACGCTGTAAGGGCGGCGGCGCACGGCTTCGGTGAGTTGGCCGCCTTCTTCGTGCCCGACGTAGCCGGGCGGGGCGCCAATAAGACGCGACACGGCGTGCTTCTCCATATACTCGGACATGTCGATGCGCACCATGGCGTTTTCGTCGTCAAACAACAGCTCGGCCAGTGAGCGCGCGAGTTCCGTCTTGCCCACGCCCGTGGGCCCGAGAAAGATGAACGAGCCGATGGGCCGCTCGGGTTCCTTCAAACCGGCGCGCGCGCGCCGCACCGCGTCGGACACTACCCGCACGCCTTCTTCCTGTCCGATGACCCGTTCGCCAAGACGCTCCTCCATCTTGAGCAGGCGAGCCATCTCGCCTTCCATCATCCGCGACACCGGGATATGCGTCCAATCCGATACGATCTCGGCTACATGCTCATCGGTGACTTCTTCGTTGAGGAAACTGCCGTTCTTCTGCAGCTCCTGCAGACGAGCGTTCTCCTGTCCGAGTTTCTTCTGCAGCTCCGGGATGGTCCCGTAGCGCAGCTTGGCAACGGTTTCGAGGTCGCCGGCGCGTTCGGCGATTTCCTGCTGGCGCTTGGCCTCTTCGATCTCTCCGTTGATGCGGCGTATCGCCTCTATCACTTGTTTTTCGGCCTGCCACTTGGCCTTTTTCGAGCTGATGTCTTCCTTCAGGTCGGCCATTTCGCGCTCGATGGCATCGCGCCGTTCCCGGCTGGCGGAGTCCTTTTCCTTCTTGAGCGCCAAGTGCTCGATTTCGAGCTGGCGCAGGCGCCGTTCCATCACGTCAATCTCGTAAGGCATACTGTCGACCTCGATCCGCAGGCGGGAGGTCGCTTCGTCAATCAGGTCAATGGCTTTATCAGGGAGAAAACGGCCGGATATGTAACGGTCGCTCAACGTTGCCGCTGCGACGAGAGCGGCGTCTTGAATACGCACGCCGTGGTGCACTTCGTACTTTTCCTTGATGCCGCGCAATATGGCGATGGTGCTTTCGACGTCCGGCTCCCCCACGAGCACCGGCTGAAACCGGCGTTCGAGTGCGGCGTCTTTCTCGATGTGTTTGCGGTATTCGTCAAGAGTGGTCGCTCCGATGCAATGCAACTCGCCCCGCGCAAGGGCGGGTTTCAGCATGTTCGAGGCGTCTACGGCGCCCTCGGCTGCGCCCGCGCCGACGAGCGTGTGCAGCTCGTCGATAAAGAGCACGATCTCGCCCTCGCGTTCCTGGACTTCCCGGAGCACTGCCTTCACCCGGTCCTCGAATTCGCCTCGGAACTTCGACCCGGCGATAAGGGCGCCAATGTCCAGTGCGGCGACCTGTTTGTTCTTGAGGTTTTCGGGAACGTCTCCGGCCACAATGCGTTGCGCCAAGCCCTCCACGATAGCCGTCTTGCCCACGCCGGGTTCGCCGATCAGGACGGGGTTGTTCTTTGTTCGGCGCGACAACACCTGGATCACGCGCCGGATCTCGGCATCGCGCCCGATAACAGGGTCAAGTTTCCCTGCGCGGGCCAGTTGGGTCAGGTCGCGGCTGTATTTTGCCAGAGCTTCGTACGTTGCCTCGGCATTGGGGTCGGTGACCCTCTGGGTGCCGCGCACCTGTTGCATGGCCGACAGCAGGTTCTCGTGGGTCGCGCCGTGGGCACGAAGCATTTCGCCCGCCGGATCCTCGCGCAAGGAGACCATCCCCAACAACATATGCTCTGTGCTAAGGTACAGATCTTTCAGGGATTGTGCTTCTTTCCAGGAGGCCTCGAGCATGCGGTTTGCGACGCCGCTCAGGCCTATCTGAGAGGCTGCTCCCGAAACCTTGGGCAAGGTCTGCAACCGCTGCTCGATAGCGGAGAGAATCTGCTCCGGGCGCACGCCCAGGCGCTGCAGGATTGACGGGGCTGTCCCCCCTTCCTGGCTCACAAGAGCGTTCAGGATGTGCAACGAGCCTATCTCGGGATGCCCATGCTGCGTCGCGGTGTCCATTGCTTCGGACAACGCCTCCTGGGCTTTGATGGTCAGTTTATCCAATCGCATTTGGCAACTCCTCTCCTCACGATGCGGCACTAACTCCTGGAGCAAGTGCAATGCGCGTGCCAACGCGGCCCATGGAAAACAGGCGATTTCGGAGAGACCAATCGGCTTGCGTGCTCCAATCCGGCACGAAACCGTTTCATTTTGCGACAAAAACAGACGCCCGGCTTCGGGCGCCGGGCGTCGTGCCAGGGGGCTTGCTTCGAGGTTATCGCCTGTTGGCGAGCAACAACATACGCACCAGTTGCAGAATCGCCATCGCGGTCGAGGCTACGTAGGTCATGGCAGCGGCTGTGAGCACTTTGCGCGCTCCGCCGAGTTCGTCCTCGGAGAGGTATCCTCCGCTGGCCAAAGCTTTCATAGCGCGGCGGCTGGCATTGAACTCGACGGGCAGGGTCAAAACCGTGAATCCTACGGCTGCCGCGAACAGCAGGATCGCGATCTGCATGATGGTCTGGCCCGTGCCGGGGCCCAGAAACATCCCGATGACGAAGATGGGGAAGGCCAAGGTGGAGCCGATAGCGCTCACGGGGTACACGAAGTTGCGGGCCATCATCGGCGCATACCCGTGGGCATGCTGGATGGCGTGACCGACTTCATGGGCGGCAATTCCCAACGCCGCCACGCTCTGCCCGTAATAAATGTCTTGCGACAGCCTCAAGGTGCGGGCACGCGGGTCGTAGTGGTCGGTAAGCGTCCCCTCGATGGGTTCGAGAGCCACTCCGTCGCCGCGGCCCCAACCGGTCCCGGCGACACCTACGTTCGCATCGAGCAGGATGCGTTGGGCCACCTCAGCGCCGGTCAACCCCTGTCGGTTGCCCACCCGGGCGTACTTGGCATAAGTGGATTTGACCTTCCACTGGGCCCACACCGCGAAGAGCAGCGCCGGAATCACCAGGATGAACGTTGGGTCATGAAACATTGGAAACATCATGGTTCGATCTCCTGAGCGCCTCATTTGAGGCGCGAACGTGCGATTCTGACCTCATTGCTTAGGACAAGCATATTCCATGCCAGTAGGATAATCAACGCGCTACGCGTTCAGGCGCCATCAAAAACCGCCTTCCGGGGCCGGGTGGTCGTCTTCGGGATACAAGCCGCCGATGTTGCAGATGGCTGCGGCCACGGTGAGCGTCCGGGATGGCGCCAATAGTTGGCTTTGGCTTGAGACGGTTGGCGGGGATGGGCGGTAATTGAGCAGCAGGAGGGTCACCGCAGCCAATAGCAGCACGGCGAAGACAATGCCCACAATCCAGAGGAAAACCTGCAAGAATCGCTTCATCCTGCCATCCAGTCACATCGCAGACCTTTATATTGGGGACGGACAATGAACTCTAATGCTTTCGAGAGGCAGATTCAACCGCGCCGCATGCACCGGGCATTTGACGCGATCTCAACAAAGGGCGTAGACTCCCGCAAAGCAAGGTATTCTCAGGGGTTGTATGATGGGGGCTTATGGCTCGCGCCAGTTTGAAGGTGGAGATGCCGGCAGCATGACAGCGAGCGCACAGTCTGCTCCGTTCCCTTCGGTGTCGGTCGTGGTGCCGACCTACATGGAAGCGGATAACATCCCCTTGTTGGTGGACCGTGTCTCCCGCGTGCGCGATGAGCGCCACCTGGACCTTGAGCTGCTGATCATGGACGACGACAGCAATGACGGTATTGAGGCAGTGGTCCACGGCCTCGAAAAACCATGGGTCCGTCTGGTGGTCCGCAAGGAGAATCGCGGGTTGAGCCCGGCGGTTCTGGACGGGATGCGGCTGGCAAAGAACGATATACTGGTTTGCATGGATGCGGACCTGAGCCATCCGCCGGAAGCCATCCCGGAACTCCTTGAGGCCCTTTCCCAAGACTATGATTTTGCCATCGGGTCGCGATATGTGGAAGATGGTTCCACCGACGAGAGCTGGGGCCTGTTCCGTTGGCTGAACAGCCGCGTGGCCACACTGCTGGCGCGCCCGTTTACCCGGGCCCAAGACCCGCTGAGCGGCTTTTTCGCTTTGCGGCGCGCGACCTTCGAGGCCGCGCAGGACCTCAATCCCATTGGATACAAGATTGGACTCGAGCTGATTGTGAAGGCGCGGTGCGAGTTTATCAAGGAGGTACCGATCCGCTTTTCAGACCGCAAGCTGGGGGAGAGCAAACTCACGTTTGCCGAGCAACTGCGGTACCTTCAACATCTGCGGCGCCTGTTCATCTACCGGTACGGTGGATGGGCGCACTTCATGCAGTTCGCGGTCGTGGGCGGGATGGGGACGCTTGTCAACCTGGCGGTACTGACGCTTCTGCACCTCGTGCGCGTTCCGTTGAACATTTGCGTAGCCGCGGCCATTCTGACGGCGATGGTGTTCAATTTTGGCTTGAACCGCCGCTTCACTTTTTCGTATGCGCGGGACGGGTCAATTGCGCGCCAGTTCCTGGGTTTTGCGGGGGCGAGCAGCCTCGGGGCGCTGATTAATTACGCAGTGACACTGCTGTTTATACACCAGTGGGCTATAATGGAACGCGTCCCTCAACTGGCGGCGCTGGTGGGCATTGCGGCGGGGATGGCGATCAACTTTGGGATCAGCCGGCACTTGGTGTTTCGGAAGCCGAGCCCCCCGGACCCTACATAATGGTCTCGATGGGCGGCCAATCCAGGAACGTCCAGGAAGGAGGAGTCTGAAGATGGCGTCAAAGGTGAGTCGCAGACGGTTTGTGCAAACGGGTACTCTGGCGGCGGCCGGGGCGGTTTCCGCTCTGGTCTCCTCGCGCGCCGTGGGCGCCAACGAGCGCATTCGGCTGGGCTTCATCGGCGTCGCCAACCGCGGGGGGCAGTTGCTCGAACGTACGACGCCGTTCGGCGACGTCGAAGTCACGGCGCTCTGCGACGTATACCGTCCGACGATCGAAGAATGGGCGGCGAAAGTCCCGAACAAGGTCGCGCTTTACGGCGACTACCGGAAGATGCTCGAGACTGAGAAACTCGACGCGGTAGTTATCGCGACGCCGGACCACTGGCACGCCCTGCAGATGATTCATGCATGCGAGGCCGGGCTCGATGTGTACGTCGAGAAACCGCTTTCGATCACCATCTACGAGGGGCGCCGAATGGTCGAGGCGGCACGGCGGACCAGGCGCGTTGTGCAGGTCGGCATTCAACGGCGCTCCTGCGAGACGCTCATGAAGGTCCGCGACTTCGTGCAATCCGGCAAGATCGGTCCGGTTGTTGTGGGACGTTGCTGCCGTGTGAGCAACATGTGGCCGGACGGCATCGGAAGTCCTCCGGACAGCGAGCCGCCTGCCGGGCTGGACTGGGACATGTGGCTGGGGCCGAGGGCGTACCGACCGTTCAATCCCGCTATCGCTCCGTATAAATTCCGCTGGCATAAGGATTTCTCGTCGCAGCTAGCCAACTGGGGGGTGCATTACTTTGACGCTTTTCGCATGGCTCTTGGCGAAGAGGTGCCGACGTCCATCTGCGCCATGGGCGGCCGGTACCTGCTCAATGACGCGCGAACCATTCCGGATACCATGGAAGCTATCTTCGAGTTCCCCTCGAAACGAATGGTCCACTTCAGCCAGTACGAGACCAGCAGCAATCCGATTCTTCGTTCGGGGATGGTCGAGTTTCGCGGGACCGTCGGGACCCTCTATTATGAGGGCGCGAATTTCGTGGTCGTCCCTGAATTCGGCGGGCAGTTCCAGGACCGCGAGAGGCGGATGGCGCCGGTGGAGGAGAAGGGCTCGGTCGGCGACCCGACTGCCCAACATATCCGCAATTTTCTGGACTGCGTGAAGTCTCGCAACGACCCCAATTGCACCATCGAAGAGGGGCACAAATCCACCACTCTCGCGTTGTTGGGCAATATCTCGCTAGAGGTGGGAACCCGGCTCGAATGGGACCCCGCCGTTGAACGCGTTACGAATCACCCGCAAGCCAATGACTTGCTCCATTACGAGTACCGAGAGCCTTGGAAACTGGGGTAAGGCCGGGATGTCAGATTTCGCACGTGTGAGAGCGGCCTCCAATCGCGGGAGTTTCCCCTTCTTAGCAGTTTGCTTGTTTTTCGCATTCTGTTGCCGCGGGTAGAAATATTTCTTCCCGAAGCAACACGCAAGCGGGTGGAAGTGTATAATTGATAGAGATTTGGGATGTGGGCGGCGAAATACCCGGACGGCGGCTCTTTTTGATAGAATGAGGAGAAGTGCGGAAGGAGATGGTGACGCTCTGCGTCCGGGAGAGTAAGATATAAGGGCATTACGTGCTTCAGTTAGTGGGGCGGTATTTTGGAGGTCTGCTTGGGAAAGGCCATGAAGCTGATGAAAGTAGAATACACATTTCGATTGAACGGCTATCTGTTGGGGACGCTCCTGATGCTTTGCCTGATTTCCCTGTCGGCGTTGGGTCAGAACCTGCTGGTGAATCCAAGCGCCGAGACCGGGGACCTGAGCGGCTGGAGCACGAGCGGGCCCGGCTGGAGCGCAGGCCCCGACCCGCAACCGTCCGGCGTTCTTGGGGGTGGCCGCGATGGCTGCGCCGTGTTCTTCACGGACGACGATTGGTGTACGCGAAGCCAGACCGTTAGCCTGTTGGCCCTCGGGTACACTGCGACGGAGTTGGACGCCGTGCCCAAGATCACGTTTTCAGAGTGGTTCCGCGGGTTTTCGACTCATTTCATACCCAATTACGCGGATAAGGCTTACTTACATGTAGAATTGCGCAAAACGGAGAATGGAGACCCCGTAGTTTCATACGATTCAGGCGAGTTCACCACCAGCGGCACGTGGGAGCAGAAAACCGGCACGTTCAGCGGTTACGGCGCCGGTGTGCGATATGTTTATTGGGAGGATGGCGGGAAGGGCGCGGAGACAACCTCCGGTTCCACGGATGGCCCGGTATTGGATGAAGCGCTTCTCACCATTGCTGTCTCGCGGGCTACCCCGAAGTTGGTTGTCAGCAGAACCACCATCGATTTTGGGGCATTTTCGCGTTCGGGGGAATGGTCGCCTCCCCAAACGGTGACGATCACAAATACCGGCACTGTGGCGATGGCGGTCAATTTCTGCATTTGCGCGGGTGATTATGTTAGTTTTGCGCTGAAGAATGCCCCCGCGAATGATCCGATTGTTCCGGGCGGCAGCCTTCCTCTTAGCGTGGTATTCAGCCCGTTCCAGCTGGGGACGCGCTCGGCCACGTTGCGGGTCTATTCGGATGATCCAGGAAATCCAACGAAATCAATCACGCTTCGGGGTTTCGGAGCACCGGTATGCACGGGTATTACCCGATTGGATGATTCTCCAACAAGCGAGACGACGGTGCGTTTCAAGGTGAGTTTCAGCGACGGCGTGGTGGGAGTGGACAGCAGCGACTTTGTCATCGTGGAATCGGGGGTGACCGGGTCGTCACTTTCGGGCGTTGCACAAGGCGACGCCGATGGCAAGGACTGGATTGTGACGGTGGCGTTCGGCAGGGGACGGGGAACCGTGGGCATCAACCTTGTGGACAACAACACCATTGTTGCGGTCCTTTACGAGGTCGAGTACCCGTTGGGCGGGGCTGGCTCGGGAAACGGCAATTTTACGGGCGGGGAGACCTATCAGTTTCTCGGAGCGGCGTCGCCTGACATCGACAGCAGCGGCGCGGTCAATGCCCGGGATATACAGCTGGTCATCAATGAAGTGCTTGAGCCGGGTTCGGCGCCTCCGGGGATGGATACGGACGTGGACGGCAATGGGTCAACCGGGGCTGAAGACGTGCAGTTGGTGACTAACGCAGCGCTGGACAGGTAGGTCCTCCCGCCGGACAAGAGCCTTCGTATCGACGCCGCAGCACTGCCATCGCGGCGGCGTCTTTCATGGGCACGCCTATCTTGAGTAAGACGCATCCCCGAGCGGGCACATTCAGGGCGAAAGCTTCCGTGTACTCGCCCAAATCTTTCCTGCGCCACAGGTCGCGGACCGGATGAGGGCCTGGGGGGAGTCCGGCGCCGGCCCACGATACGTATACGCGCCGGGGCCCCGTCCTTGGGTCGAAATTGAAGAGGCCCACGGCACGGGTCCCGTCCCACAGGGGGCGAATCCAGACCTCGGTTGATGGGTCATTCGCCGGGAGCACGCGCCGAACGGGCGCTCCGAGTGGGTCTTGATGAATCGCGATCACCTCGGGGTTCTTGAGAAGCGCCAGGGTGAAAGAGTCCAATTGGCTCACGTCGCACCCGAGGAACATGGGGGAGGGGAGCAAGGCCCAGAGGGTGACGTGCGTCTGCTGTTCCCGCTCGTTGAGTTGTGTGTTGCGCAGTTCCTTCCCCCACCCAAGTTTGCCTAGGACCATCATATCGGCATCGTTCCAGTGGCCGGGCCGCGCGAACCGGGCGGGTTCGGCGGCTGCCAGGGCGTTGTGGAGCATGCCGGGCCAGGTATCGTCAATGTCCCGGCTTGTGCGCCAAAGATTGCCCTGAATATCCGGGTGGGCCGCCCATTGCCAGACGTTTGCTTCGCCGTACTGGCAAATGGCGTAGACCATATCACGGCCGCCGTCATCAATGGCTTGGCGCATGAGACGATAGGGGCGCATAAACATCTCCGGACCTTGGCCATCGGCCACGCCGCTGTAGGAGCACCAATCATATTTGAGGAGGTCCATTCCCCACGCAGCGAAGGTCCGGGCATCCTGAAATTCATGTTCATAGCTGCCTTCGTATCCGGCGCAGGTTGTGCGGCCCGGGGATGCGTAGATGCCCGCTTTCAGCCCCGCGTTGTGGAGGTATCGGACGAGGCCGGGCATGTCCGGGAACTTGTCGTTGGGAATGATGGCGCCGTTGGCTTGGCGTCCACCAGCCCATCCATCATCGATGCACACGTACTGGAACCCGTAGTCGGCAAGGCGTGATGCGAGGAGGGCGTCAGCGGCTGCTCGGACTTTCGCATCGTCCACCGTTTCGCCCCATGCGTTCCAGGAATTCCAGCCCATGGGCGGGGTCAAAGCGAGGGAATACGGCGCGGCGACAAGCAGCATGGTTTGGCGGCTTCCGCCATGCTTGTTTCGGGCGCGTAACTTGAGGGTCCAAAGGCCGGCCTTCTCGAGGACGCCGGTGATAATCCCGGTGTCCGCATTCACCGTTAGCCCCGGGGGCAGACCACGGGCTGTCGCGGAGATGGGCAACTCCCCGCCGCATGGAATCCGAAACAGAAACGGCCGGCCGGGAGTTGCGCCCAATACGCGGGGCGCGTTGATTTCGGGCGCTTGGGGCTGGCGGCAGGCGATTTCTGGAGTTTCCACGGGCGGGGGGGCCACAATTCGCGGCGGTTCCGAGGCGTTCGGGTCGAGGAACAACAGAGCGCCCGCCCAGTTTGCGTGGTCGAGGTGGATGCCGTCTTCGGTCGGGTCCACGATAAGCGTCAGGCGGCTGGCCGATTCGAGTTTCACGTCGGCGAGAAGGGGTGTGTCGCCGCCCCGTAGGACGGGGCTTCTCCAACGGAGCGAATCATCCGCCCACAGCTCGAAGATGGCCGACCCGTTTGGCCCGGCCTCGTCATCAATGCCAACCATGGCCACGAACCGGTTGGTTCCCCCGTGGAGCTCGATGTGGCATTCGCTGAAGGCGTGGGTCCCCAAGCCGTGAAGATAGCGCGTGCCGCCCAGTCGCATCTCGTTTTGCCCTACGGACCGGCCTGCCCTGGGCTGGCCCCAGTCTTGCCGCGCGTGGGCAACGTCGAGAGCATCGAGCCATATGGCCCCTGTTGGGGCATGCTCACCTTCGAGAAATAGCGCCACCGGGGCGGGCACAGCACGCGGCGCAACAAGCAGCAGGAGACCGAGAACCGCACGGACACCGCAGGCGGGGACCAGGCCCGGAAACCGGGGTGTGTGTCGTTTGCACATAGCCGCCAAATGTAAAAGCCGGGCGGACGCGAAGTCCAGCCCGGCCTCTGAATCGTGTTTGCGGGGCGTCAGAACGTCAAGATGAACCACAAGAATACGTAGTCTGCATCGGCGTCGTCGGTACCGCCCATGAAAACGTTTCCGTTGGAGTACAGATAGTTGCCGTCCAACCCGTGATCCGAATCGTTGAAGAAGTGGGAGTAGAACAGCATGATGGTGAGATTTTCGCTGTAGGCGTAATTGATGACATTCAGCCATTCCCACCCGATATTGTCGCCGGACTCCATAGTCCAGAAGCTCAGGTTTGGAGCGATCAGCACGCGATAGTTGCCGAGGGTGAAGTATGCCGGCCAATCAAAGGTTTCGTTGGCCCAGTAACGCCCGATCTGGGTCTTGACGGAAACCTTCTCAAGCGGTTTGAAGTCGACGCCGAGCGCCAGTTCCGAGAAGTTGGTCAGGCAGCCGTTGTCGTTTATGGCCGGGGCGTAATTTGTTTCGGAGAACAAGCGATTGAACGATGCGCTCGCGTTGGGTTTGTCGAACGGGTTCAGCCATTCCCAGAAACTGATGTCGCGTTCGTCTTCGCCTCCCATGTATACCCCGAGCACATATGGCCGAGGTTTCCATGCGATATCAAAGGTGTACCCGATTTCCAGTTCGCCGGCCCATTGATCCCATTCCGCTTCGTTGTCGCCGTAGAAATATGGCTTGAACCGGAAGCCCAAGGCGTCCGCGTCACCGAACTGATAGGCCAGTTTCAGGTCGTAATCCAACGCGCCCCAGTTGCCCCATGCGCGCCCGCCCACCGTGTGCAGGTTGGTGGGGTCGTAGTCGTCGACACCGAACCAGTCTTCAATCCATTCGCCGAAGAAGCCAAGGTTTGTGTCCGACAACCGCCGTGCGTCGCGCAGCCAGTACCACCACAGGGCGAAATCGATGTTCTCCAGACCCGTGTAAGCGGCGCGCACACCGTAGAAGTCAACGTCCTCATCCTGTTCGATGGGTCCGCCTTCCGCGAGCTTGGTGGCGAAGGCGTCGACTTCAAACTGGTCGGTGGTGTAATTCAGGGAGATGCCATCCCACGAAATGCGCAGGGTTGGCGTGGCCCTGTCGCTGAGCAGCCAGCCTTCATCGAACCGCATGCGCTGGCGGCCGATGCGCGCACGCAGCGGCAGACCGCCAATCTCATTCATTTCGATGTAGGACTGGAGCAATTCGACGTCGTCCGAGGTATCGGCGGGGCCGTCCGCACCGGTGATGTAGTTGCTGCGGAAGTCTTCACCCCACCACGCGAAGTCGTAGAATTCGATGACGCCATTCACGTTGTTGGTGAAATCAGCCTTGACGCCCAAGGTCGTCACCAATTCCGTGAACGTCCAATCGGAGCGCGCGTTGTCGTAATCGAAGAGACTACGGACGCCGAGCGCGTCGCCAATGGCCCGGCCGGGCAGGAACGCGGCCGGAATACGCACCTCGAGCGCCGGTCCGCCGCCGTATACCGCGGCATTGTTGAACGAGCTCTTGTAATAACGTGCGCGAATATCGATGCGTCCGTACACCTGGACATTCTGCAACTCCGCATAGGCACTGCCTAGCAGGGCACACACGATAAGTGTGCAAATAACGATTCGCATGATTCCCTCCCCCTCTGTTCTGGTTCACCTTCCGCTTGGCGTATCCCCCCCAACAGCGGCGACACAGTGCGCCGCCCGGGATACTCCCTTCCTGCGGATTGTTATACACCAACAAAGCGAAAAAGTCACGCTTTTCTCATATCAATTACGCGCTTGGCTTTGCCGGGGGACCGTTGGAGGGTTTGCGGGCTGACCAGCTCAACGCGGGCGCGAACGCCCGTGACTGACGCGATCTCTCTAACTATCCGTTCTTTAAGGACTTGCATCTCGCTCATCTTGTCCGAAAACAGCTCGGGACGGATTTCGACTCGTATGGTCACTTCGTCAAGAGCCCCTGGGCGTTCGATGACGATTTCGTAGTGGGGGGCGGTACCTTCGACCCTCAGGAGGGCTTCTTCAATCTGTGACGGGAAGACGTTCACGCCACGAATGATGAGCATGTCATCCGTGCGGCCGACAATGCGGCTCATGCGAATGCTGGTCCGGCCGCAGTCGCACGGGCAGGGGTCAAGGGCGGCGATGTCGCGTGTCCGGTAGCGGAGCACCGGAAACGCTTCTTTGGTGAGGGACGTGAAGATCAGTTCTCCGTAGCTGCCGTCGGTGATAGGTTCGAGGGTATCGGGGTCGACGCACTCGACGATGAAATGGTCTTCCTGTATGTGCATTCCCGCGCGGAGATGGCATTCTCCGCTGACGCCGGGCCCGATCACCTCGCTCAATCCGTAATTGTTGTACGCTTCGAGCCCCAACTGGGCCTCGATCTGGGTCCGCATGTCCTCGGTCCAGGGTTCGCCGCCGAAATGGGCGTACTGGAGCGGCAGGTCCGCCGGGGACATGCCTTGTTCACGGGCCACTTCCGCAATTTGCAGCGCATAGCTCGGCGTGCTGATGAGCACCTCTGCGTTGAGATCTCGTATGAGCAGGATCTGCCGCGGCGTGTTGCCGGAGGAAGCCGGGACGATCGCGGCGCCCACTCGTTCGATACCGTAGTGCAGGCCGAACCCTCCCGTGAACAGGCCGTAACCGAAGGCGATATGCACGGTGTGGTGGGGCTGCAATCCCCCCGCAACCAGAAACCGCGCGCACAGATCGGCCCAGGTGCTGAGGTCCCCCGCCGTGTAGGCTACGAAGGTGGGTTTGCCGGTTGTGCCGGAAGACCCATGGTACCGGGCCACATCGCTGCGTGGCACGGCCAGAAACCCCAGAGGATAATGCTGCCGCAGGTCCTCTTTGGTCGTGAACGGCAGCCGGCGGACGTCGTCCAGCGTCTTGATGCTCTCGGGGCCGATGCCCCGTTTGGCGAACGCGTCCTTGTAGAAAGGGACGTTCGCGACACGCGCAACGGTCTGGCGAAGGCGCGCAAGCTGCAGTGTTTCCAAATCTTTGCGCGGCATGGTCTCGGCTTTGGGGTCCCAAATGCGTTTCGGAATGACGTGTGACATAAGCGAATCCATGGGGGCGTGCCCTATTCCCCCGCCGGTCTTGAATTGTTTCCACAGCAGGCAGGGCGGTCTGCTGCCAATGATTCCTGGTTTATAAGGCGGAGCAGTAGAACACCATATGGCATGCCCGAATGTCAAGAACGCGGGATTCCCGAAAACGTGGGAGTGTACTGGGTGGACGCAGCCAGCGTCCTGGTGTCGCACCGGCGTGCTGGTCCGCGGGATTATCCGGTCCATGTCCGGCCCGTCTGACAAGTCCGGCCGTCGCTTGTTTTTGCGGTATACTGCGGCGGCGGGAGAGGGAAGGCGTTTGGCCCCCCGACGGTCTTCGATGGGGTGGCTGGTCTGTGGGAAAGAACAGTATGCCACTAAAGAAATACTTGCTGTTCGCGCTGTTGTTCGGATTTGTGGCGTGGTCTGCCGCCGATGCCGGGGAGCAGAAGGCGGAACCACCATTTGACGTTGTCCCTCTGCAGGGCTCTGAAATCACGGCAGATACGGGGGAGAAGCCGCAGTCCAAGCTCTGGCTTCATGATGGCTGTTGGTGGGCTGTGTTTCCCAACGCCGCGGGTACGAATTTGTGGCGTTTGGACGATACGCGGTGGTCCTCCATGCTGCATCTGTCGGATTCGACCGATACCCACGCAGACGCCAGGCGGGTAGGCGGGTTGGCGCATGTATTATTGCTTGGGAATGCCCGGTGTGAACTGGTTTCGCTCGAGTACAGCCCGGCCGCAAAGACCTATCATCTCTGGCCGAAATGCCCG
This sequence comes from Candidatus Hydrogenedentota bacterium, assembly GCA_035416745.1. Classification (NCBI taxonomy): domain Bacteria; kingdom Pseudomonadati; phylum Candidatus Hydrogenedentota; species Candidatus Hydrogenedentota bacterium. Next base: position 118,374 of record DAOLNV010000003.1, read on the forward strand.
GCGCCGGTGAGCTTCACGCTGGACGCCGGCGTGGAAACCGCCACCATCGATGTCGATTCTTCGGGGCGCATGTGGCTGGCTTCGGACGGGGAATCCGCGATCAACGTGCGATGGAGCGAGCCGCCTTACTCGAGCTGGAGCGCGCCCCTCGCGCTGGCAAACGGGGTGGGTGACGACGATATTTGCGCCGTTGCCGCCTTTCCGAGCGGGGGCGCGGGTGTGCTCTGGTCAAACCAGAACACGAGACAGTTCGGTTTTCGGTTCCACCCCGGAGACGCTACCCCCGGAGCGTGGTCCGGCGACGAAACGCCCGCTGCCGCCTCGGGATTGCCCGTAGGCAGAGGAATGGCGGACGACCATCTGAATTGCGCCGTCGCCTCGGATGGTACGCTCTATGCCGCCGTAAAGACCAGCTACGATACGGACGGGTATGTAGTGATCGGCCTGTTGGTCCGAAGACCGTCGGGAGTGTGGGACGAGCTGTACCGCGTCGATGATGACGGCACGCGGCCGATCGCGCTCCTGAACGAGAAGAGCGGGTCGCTCCTGGTGGCGTACCGGCTCGGCGACGCGATTGTCTGCAGGGAATCGCCTCTGAACCCCATTGCGTTCGGTCCGCGTTGCACGTTGATGACCAAGGGCGCCGAGCGCCTGAACAACGTCACCAGCACCAAAGACAGTTTCAGTGATGATGTCGTGATTCTCGCCTCCACGGCCACTACTGCTGAGGGTGTGCGGATAAGACCGCGTTGAGGGAAAGTATGTTGCGCCGGACTGGTCAGGCGCGTCTGGCGGCGCCCTCCGGGGTTTGGGGAAGGAGAAGCCGGGAAAAACATCCTGGCCTCGCAAAAAACGCCCCCGCGGGCATTGCTGTGCGCGGGGGCGGTTGACTGGCCGTTGTTATTTGCCGCGCGAATAGAGGGAGACGCTTTCGACGACGCCGACGCCCGCGGTCTGGAGTTTTGCGACCGCACTGTCGGGGTCTTCGAATCGGAAGACCATGATGGCCTTGCCTTCGCGTCCGAATGTGAAGGCATACATGTACTCGATGTTGATATCGGCTTTATCGATGACATCGAGGAGGTCGGCGAGACCGCCGGGCCGGTCTTCGACCTCGACGGCGACTACCTCGGTGGTGTTGACCACACATCCGGCCTTTTCGAGTACGTCCTTGGCTTTCTTCCAATCGCGCACGATCATGCGAAGGATTCCGAACTGCTCGGTATCGGCAAGGGAGAGGGTCATGATGGAAATGCCGGCGTCGGCCAGGGCCCGGCAGGGGACCTTGAGGTGTGCCGGCTTGTTTTCGAGGAACAAGGATAGTTGCGTGATCTTCATAGCGACAGTCTCCTCATACGCCGGAGCGTATCCGGCATTCGTTTTCAGCCTTCCCGTTTGTCGATAACGCGCTTGGCCTTGCCCTGGCTGCGCTCGATGGAATGCGGTTCGACCAAGGTGACCTTGGCCCGGACGCCGACGGTGTTTTCAATGGCCTGACAGAGTTTGCGCTGCACCGTCTCGACCGAGCCCACGGTGTCGCCGAACATCTCGGGGGTGACCTCAAACCGGACTTCCATCTGGTCAAGGCCTTTGTCGCGTGTGAGGACGATCTGGTAATGGGGCACCGTACCTTTGATGGTGAGAATCGCCGCTTCGACCTGTGACGGATACACGTTAACGCCGCGAATGATGAACATGTCGTCGCTGCGGCGGCCGATGCGATCCATGCGGCAGACGGTGCGCCCGCACCCGCACTGTTCCGGGATCAAGCAGGTCATGTCGCGCGTGCGGTAGCGCAGCAGGGGCATGGCGCTCTTGCTGAGCGTGGTCAGCACGAGTTCGCCTTCCTTTCCCGGGGGCATGAGTTCGCCGGTCTCGGGGTTGATGATCTCAGGATAGAAGTGGTCCTCGAAAATGTGCAGCCCTTCCTGCATGGCACACTCGCAGGCGACGCCCGGGCCGATGATTTCGGACAGGCCGTAGATGTCGTAGGCCTTGATGCCGCCGCTTTCCTCGGCGTGTTTTCGCAGCCCCTCGCTCCATGGTTCGGCGCCGAGTATTCCGACGCGAATGGGCAGCTTGCGCAGGTCGATGCCCATTTCCTGAGCGCGTTCGGCCAGATGGATGAAGTAACTGGGGGTGCACGTAATCACGTTCGAGCCAAAATCTTTCATGATCATGATCTGGCGGTCGGTGTTCCCGCCGGAAATAGGAATAACCGAGGCGCCCATGGCTTCGGCCCCGTAATGGAGCCCGAGACCGCCGGTGAACAGGCCGTACCCGTAGGCGTTCTGGACGATGTCGCCCCGGCGGCATCCGCAACACGCCAGGGAGCGCACTACGACGCTGGCCCATACATCAATGTCTTCCTGGGTGTAAGCCACGACGGTGGGCTTGCCGGTGGTGCCGCTGGAGGCATGCAGCCGCACCACGTCTTCCATAGGACTCGCGAAAAGCCCAAACGGATACGCGTCGCGCAGGTCGTCTTTCATGGTGAAATGAAGTTTGGCAATGTCTTCGATGGACTTGATATCGTCGGGGGTGACGCCCTTCTGTTCCATCCGCTGCCGGTGGAATGGGACGTTTTCATACGAGCGTTTTACGATGAACTTCAGCCGTGCCAGCTGCAGTTCCCGCAACTGGCGTTCCGGCAAGTAATCCGGTGCGCTCGCCGGGTGAAACCCGCCTCCGCATACATATTTTTCGGTCTTCATACGTTTTCCCCCTGTCTCTTTAAGTGCTAAGCCGATCCCAAGCGACCCATCCTCACCGCGGCCCGCTCCGGCGGGCCGTTACACCTGCACGAGTTCGCGGCCCAATAGGAACATCTTCTCATTGAATTCCCATGTTCTTTGAGGAAGATTGGCGTGCATGGCCTCGCGCCACCGGTCGTCCGGCACGTCCAGAAACGAGCTGAGCGCTCCAAGCAAAGCTACGTTCATGCTGCGCAACCGGAGCCGGGTTTCCTTGTCTTCATCTTCATCGGCATCTTCATCGATGTAGCCAGGCAAGTTCTCGGGGGTCAGCAGGATGCCGCCTTCCTTGAGCTGGTCCTCGACGGCATCGGCCTCGTCCTCCGTGAGAACAAGAATGTAGTCGGCTTCTCCGGGCGGCACCATTGGACTGAGGACTTTTTCTCCGAACCGTACATCGCTGGCCACGGAACCGCCCCGTTGGCTCATGCCGTGGATTTCGCTCTTCTTGACGTCGTTGCCCGCGGCGAACACGGCACCGGTCAAGATGTCCGAGGCTTTCACGACGCCCTGGCCGCCCAGCCCGGCGATAATGACGTTTGTAACGGGTTTCAGGTTGTGCATTTTTCGGAAATTGCCGCGCGCTCGGTAGCCGCCAGTTTCTTTTCGGAGAGAAGGCAGGGCCTGCGCGCTATGATAACCGCCAACTCACCGCTGTCAAGGCACTCGCGGACGAGGTCCGCGAACGCCTTCATGTCCTGGGTCGGATCAATCACATAGACCCGGCTAATCCCAATGGCTTTTGCCAGCCCTTCAAACGATAACTTCGCGGAGGGCGAATGGTCAAGCGCTCGTCCCGTTCCGGGATGTTCCTGGAGGCCGGTCATGGCCGTAGTGCCATTATCGACGATCAGGAGCAGGTGTCCGGTTGGCGGCGGATTGTAGGCCATCTCGACCAGCCCCGTGATGCCGCTGTGGACGAAGGTGCTGTCGCCAATGACGCTGACGACCCGCCTTGCCTCTTCGGGTGGCAGCACGTGGCGGAGGCCGAGTCCGACGCCGATGCTGGCGCCCATGCAGATGCAGGTATCCATCGCTTCGAAGGGCGGCAATACCCCCAGGGTGTAGCAGCCTATGTCGCCGGTAACGATGCAGTTCTGCCGCGCAAGTGTAGCGAACACGGTGCGATGGGGGCAGCCCGGGCAGAGTTGCGGCGGTTTGCTTTTCGGCGCGGCGGGAGCAGGGGCCGGCTCTTGAGCAAGAATGCCTCTCACCAATCCGACGTTGAGTTCTCCGAAGCGATATCCCTGCTCCTTGCCCTCGACAGGGATGCCGTTGGCACGAATGCTCTCGACAAGATACGGGTCGCCCTCTTCGATGACGATACAGCGGTCTACGCTTGCGGCGAACTTGCGAATCAAGGTGAACGGCAGTGGATACGTGGTCGTGAGTTTGAGAAAAGATGCTTCGGGCGCGGCTTCCCGTGCGTGCATGTAGGATATGCCGGAAGCAATAATGCCCAACGAACCGTCGCCTTCCACGACGTAATTCAGCGAAGACGTTTCGTTTTCTTGTTCAATGGCGGCCAGTTTTGCACGGAGCTTGCGGTGAGCGGGCCGCGCATAGCCGGGAATCATCACGCGCGCCTTGATATCACGTTGGTAGGATGCCGGTTGCGTAATGGTAACGGGGGCCGAGCGCCTTACTGCCGTTTGGGAATGGGAGGTGCGCGTAGTCATGCGCAACATGACCGGAATCTGATGCCGGTGTGAGAGCTGAAACGCTTCGCGGGCCAACGTGTACGCTTCCTGGGAATCCGAAGGTTCAAGCATCGGGATGCCCGCGGCTCTGGCGTAGTGCCTGTTATCCTGCTCGTTTTGGCTGCTGTGCATGCCCGGATCGTCGGCGGAGACTATCACAAGCGCGCCCGGCACACCGGTGTACGCGACGGTAAAGAAAGGGTCGGCCGCCACGTTGAGGCCTACGTGCTTCATCGTGACCAGGGCCGCGGCTCCTCCGAAGGCGGCGCCGATTGCGACCTCTAGGGCCACCTTCTCGTTGGGGGCCCACTCGGCATGACCGCCCAATGCGGAGAACTCTTCGAGTATTTCAGTCGATGGGGTGCCCGGGTAACCGGCACCGAAGCGAACGCCGCAATCAAGGGCTGCGCGGGCGACGGCAGCGTTCCCGCTGAGGAGCAGCCGCTCCGTAGAGTCCGACATTAACCAATCTCCATAGGCTCTCGAAAAATGAACCGTGTCATACGCAGGCAGCGCTGGAGTGTATAGCGCGTTGGAAAGGCGGGCTGGTGAAAGAGTTACAGAAGGCAATCCGCCGTGAGCACTCCTGCGCAACGCAACAAGCCTAGCAAAATGCCGTGCAGCGAATCAACGTACGAAAAGCTCGAGCACGCCAAAACACGACAAGCGCCCTGCATTTGAACAGCACGGTCCCTGGCTCTAAGCTCTTTGTCCACGGATTCCTACGCAATACGGCGCCGGCTTGCCCTTTTCCTGTTCCTGAAGGGAGTCCGGTTTGCGCCGGGGGTTTGACAATGCTGTCTCCGGACACTAGAGTCTTGTTCCGCAGTTGGCAAAGATGTGGAGGCTTGTAGTTAGATGCGTGTGCCGCTTCTTTTTGTAATCAGCGCTCCCCGTTCGGGCAGTACCATGCTCGAGCGGATGCTCGAATCGCACTCCAAGATTCTCGGTGGGCCGGAGCCCCACCTGCTTACGCCGCTGGCCCATCTGGGGCTGTGGGCTAATGTCGATAAGGCGGCCTACGACCACGTGTTGGCGGCAGAGGCGCAGAAGCTGTTTGTCCAGAAACTCCCGGAGGGGGAGCAGGACTACTGGGACGCGTGCCGGGCCTATTGCGATGTGCTTTACGGCCGGTTGCTGGCATCCAGCGGGAAAGAAATCTGTCTTGACAAGACTCCGGCCTATGCGTTGATTCTGCCCTTTCTGATGAAGGTGTTTCCCGATGCGAAATACGTGGTTTTGACGCGGCACCCCCTGGCCACATTTTCCTCCTACGCGAATTCCTTTTTCGACGGCGACTACGCCCAAGCCCAGAACTATAACCCGATTTTGAACCGCTACGTGCCTGCCATGGCGGAGTTTCTGCGCCAGGATGCGGTCGGTCATTTCCACGTGCGCTATGAGGACTTGGTCAAGGATCCCGAGACATGGATGGGCAAGATGTATGAGTATATCGGGGTTCCCTTCGAGCGGGAGACCATCGATTACGGCGGGAATGACAGCGGGGGCAAGCGCGAGGGACTTGGCGACCCTATCGGAGTGGCGCAGCACGCACGGCCTCAGACCGGCTCGATCAAGAAGTGGGTATCCGAGCTGGCGCACAGTCCTGATAAGATGAGCTTGATGCGCGAAGTGATCGCATCCATTAACCCGAATGACCTCGCGGCCATCGGCTACCCGATCGAGTCGCTTTGGAAACCTCTCGAAGAGGCGGGGGAAAACGTCCGCCCTCCCAAGGGTTCGAAGCTGACGCGCTACCGCGTCCAGCGCAAACTGATCGTGGGGTTGCGGTCCTGGGCGCGGAAAGGTGGTCTTTTCCGCAAGCTCCTTGAGAAAGCGCGTTTGGCCTGTAACGTATTGTTAAGGGATTAGATAAGGCGCGCCGGCCAGCATCGTTTGCCGAGCGCCCCGCCGCACAGGAGAACTCATCCTTCAGTGCGCAGGAAGCCGGTCAACGGAGAGGTTGCTTCCGCACTGGTGCGTTCGGGCCCCAATCCTGCCAAGTAGGCGGCTCGGCCTGCTTCCGTAGCCATGGCAAATGCGCGGGCCATGGCCGCGTGGTCGGCGGCATCGGCCAGGGCGGTGTTGACCAACACGGCGTCGGCGCCCATCTCCATGGCGGCGGCCGCGTGGGACGGGGCCCCCAGGCCCGCGTCAACCACCACCGGCACGGTAGCCTGTTCGATGATGATGCGGATCATGTCGTACGTGCGCAAACCCCGGTTACTCCCGATCGGCGCCCCCAGAGGCATGACCGTAGCCGCTCCGGCCTCTTCGAGTTTTTTTGCCAATACGGGGTCTGCCTGGATGTATGGAAGCACCGTAAAACCTTCTTTTACAAGGAGTTCAGTGGCCTTGAGGGTCTCGATGGGGTCCGGCAGCAAATACCGGGGTTCGGGCGTAAGCTCAAGTTTCACCCAAGGTTCAAGGCCCGCTGCCCGGGCGAGTTTTGCGAGCCGCACCGCTTCGGCGGCGTCCCTCGCTCCGGATGTGTTGGGCAGAAGCAGGTGGCGTTCGCGGTCGATGACGGTCAAAATGCTGTCATCGCCGGGTTTACTCAAGTCGACCCGCCGCAGAGCAACGGTCACGATTTCAGCGTCGCATGCATCGAGGCACGCTTTCAATGCGGTGCTCGAGGGGAATTTCCCGGTGCCAACGAACAAACGGGAACGAATAGTCCGTCCCGCGACGATAAGCTTGTTTTCGGTCATGTAGAACTCCATGAAGGTGCGCAGCAGCACTTCGTGTTTCGGGGAAGCCGGGTGGTCCGCCATCGGAGGTTTTCGCCGTCGATACTATGTACGGCACCGGCCCCGTCGGATTGGGGTTTCCACAATCCTGCCAGGTATCGCACCACAGCCAAGGCCTCGAGACTGCCCAGCACGCCCGGAACAGCGCCCAAAACGCCCTGTTCATTGGTGGTGGGCACGCCCAGTGGCTCGTCCGACACGGCGCACCGCAAGCACGGGGTCCGCCCGGGCACGACGAACATCATCTGCCCCGACAAGGCGAGAATGCCTGCGGTCGCGAAAGGCTTCCCATATTCGAGGCACACGTCGTTGACAAGAAACTTCGCCGAAAAACTGTCCGTAGCCTCAACAACCACATCGTACGCGGTCAAGAGTCCGGGCGCGTTGTCTTTCGTGATACGAACCGGCATAACCTGCAATCCACAGTCGGGATTGAGCGCGCGCAGCGTCATTGCGGCTGACTCGGCCTTGTTCATGCCAAGCCGGGCGGTTGTGTGCACTACCTGGCGCTGCAGGTTAGACAATTCCAGGACGTCCGGATCGACAAGTCCCAGGCGTCCAAGTCCTGCGGCAGCCAGATACAGAGCCGCGGCGCTCCCAAGGCCGCCCAGCCCGACGATGCAGACGCCGGCGTCCAGCAGACGCCGTTGGCCGCTCTCGCCGATACCGGGGACCAGAATATTCCGCTCGTACCTCTCGCGTTGTTCCTGGCTGAGCATTGTGCCCCTTTGTCTCAGAGCAAAGGGTGATTTTAGCAAACTGCGGCGGGCCCCTCAACGCAAGGGACCCACGTAGAGTCTTCTCCCTGCAAATCAGCGTATGGAGAGGAGCTGTGCTAAGATGCCGCTCACGCGGCCGAAGGAGCGCGCAAAACCCATGCATATCAATGTCACTCACGAGGGAGAAACAGGCAGCCCCTGCGTTCGATCTGCACATATGTCCGCTGCGCAACGCAGCGCAGGTGTGAACAACAGCTTGACGAGATTTCTCGCGGCGGCTGCGTTTGTATCCGCTCTTGTTGCCTGCTCAGCCTACGCTGCCCGCGTTACGCTGACCGGGACGGTCACTGACGAGAAGACGGGCCAACCGATCTTTGACGCGGAAGTCGGGGCGGTTCGGAGCGTCAGCCTTCGACCAGACGACGCTTCTCGGGCGGTTCCTGTGGAGTCATCGGTCCACACCGATTCCGCGGGCCGTTACCGATTCGAGGTGGACAGCGCGACAGCCGGACTCGAAAAGGTCCTTGTTTTCACTCGCTCCGTGGGCTATGTCAACGAACTCTACGACGATGTCACATATACCGGCAGGGCCCCTCTCAACGGGGACGCAGCGAAGCCGGGTATCGTACAGATTGACGCCCGCGCGGATGTGCAAGGTATTGATTTCGCGCTTGAACCTGCCGCGATTTCGGCCAAGACGACCCATATGCTCGCCATGAAAGATGGCGCGCGCCTCGCAACCGACGTCTACCTGCCGCAGGGGCCGGGCCCATGGCCGGTGGTCCTCGTACGGACCACGTACGATAAGAACGAGAATCATCGCGGTCTCGAATTGACGGATGCGGGCTTTGCCGCGGTCGTACAGGATTGCCGCGGCACCCATGGGTCCGAGGGCGTATTCCACGGTTTCATGGACGACGGGTGGGGAGAAAACAAGGACGGCTACGAGACGGTGCAGTGGATTCTTCAGCAGCCGTGGTGCAATGGCAGAATTGCCACAACAGGCGGCTCGGCTCTGGGCATCACCCAAAACATGTTGGCAGGAAGTGTGCCGCCGGGTCTCACCTGCCAATATGTGGTCGTAGCGGCCTCCGACCTGTACAGTCAGGGCCTCTTCCACCAGGGCGCGTTCCGTAAACGGTTGGCAGAGGGCTGGATGGCGGGCCGTGGGGAGGCTGCGTTCGATTATCTGCGTGAGCAGCTCATGAAGCAGCCGCTCTACAGCGACGACTTCTGGGCCTATGTCAATTTCGAGACGCGCCACCACCTGGTCAATTGGCCTATCCTGAACAGGGGCGGTTGGTATGACATCTTCCTGCGTGGGACCATCAACAATTTCGTGAATATTCAGCACAACGGCAAACCTGGCGCGGCAGGCAAGCAGAGACTCATCATAGGACCGTATGGCCACGGGAAAGGGGATGGCGGTTTCGTATGGCCGGAGAACAGGACGCATCCACATGCTCACATGTCATCCAACAGCGAAGGCGCTTGGTTTAGTCATTGGCTGAAGGATGCACCGAACGCCGTCACGAATGAGCCAGCCGTCTGCTATTACGTTCTTGGTGACGTGGATGCCCCGGACGGGCCCGGTAACACGTGGCGTTTTGCCGACGACTGGCCGGTGCCCAGCACGCCAGTGCGGTACTACTTCCACGAGGGCGGCACGCTCGACACCGTTGCCCCGGGTCCTGGCGAGAAACCCAATACGTATGTATTCGACCCGGCAAATCCCGTTCCTACACTCGGCGGCGCCAACCTTTCCGGGACCCGTGGCCCATACGACCAGCGCCCCGTCGAGTCCCGGCCGGACGTTATCCTGTTCACCACGCCGGCTCTGGATGCGCCTATCGAGGTCACCGGCACCATTCTCGTGAAGCTTTGGGCATCCAGTTCCGCGGTCGACACGGATTTCACCGCGAAGCTGTGTGACGTCTACCCGGACGGACGGTCCATGATTGTATGTGACGGGATTGTGCGGGCGCGTCACCGCAATACCATGCGCAAAGAAGAGTTTCTGACTCCCAACAAGGCCTACGAGTTCACAATAGACCTTTGGGAGACCTGCATCGCTTTTAACACAGGGCATCGCATTCGAATTGCTGTTTCGAGCAGCAACTTCGACCGTTTTGATGTTAATCCCAACACGGGGGAGCCTTTCTATCGCCATACTCATTTGATATCGGCGACAAACACGATTTTCCACGATGCCGAACGTCCCTCGTACGTCCTCCTTCCGGTTACAAGCGCCGTAAAGCATTGAAAACAGCTCGGCGGGCCAGAGTTAGACAGACCGGAGAAGCGTATCGTTGAGGCCGATTCGTCTCGTGAACCGCAATCGCCGCACGGCCGTCCGCGGTGTTCGATGCGGTCTTTCGGCAGAACATGCCGTTCGGCCCAAACTGGGGATTACTGAGGTTCCGGAAGCTCATTCTCATCGAGGATAAGAGTATAATGGTCGAAGTCGGGTTGCGGTTCTCGTGAGAAGGCAAATACAGAAGGGAGGCGGACATGACGACGTTCTTCATGTTTGGCGAGTACAGCGCCGAGTCGGTGCGCGAAGTCACCGCTGAACGAACAAAAGAAGCGGTAGCTCTCTTTGAAAGTTTCGGCGGGAAGGTCAAGGATATGTACGCGCTTCTCGGGCCGTACGATTTGGTGTTCATCGTTGACCTGCCGGGGACTCAGGAGGCCATGAAAGCTTCTGTAAAACTCTCGAAGGCAACAGGAATCACCTTCATGAGTTGCCCGGCCATGACTGTGGAGCATTTCGACAAACTCATGTCCGAGATGTAAACCGCGGCGGACGCCGCGGTTTCTTGCTCAAGTGCGAGGGTGCCGGGGAGCGGTTTGTTTGTGATCGGCATATATATCCACGTGCCCTATTGCCGCACGTTGTGTCCCTACTGCGATTTCAACCGTGTGCGCATAGACGGAACACCGCCGGAAGCGTTTGTTGACGCTCTCGTGGTCGAGATCGAGGCGTTTGACGCGCGCGACAGGGCTGAGACGGTGTTCCTGGGCGGGGGAACCCCATCCCTGCTGCTGCCGGGCCAGCTCGAGCGCATTCTGCAGGCAGTTCGGCGCCGCTTCGAGCTTCCCGACCCCGAGATTACGGTCGAGGCCAACCCGGACGATGTCACGGAGTCCCTTGCTGATGCGTGGCGGGCCGCGGGCGTCAACCGTGTGAGCCTCGGGGTTCAGAGTTTTGACGACGCGTCACTGCGGTATCTCGGGCGAAGGCACAACGCGGAGGCGGCGCGCGCGGCCTGCAGGATTGTCGCGGAGCGGTTTGGCAACTGGAGCATGGACCTGATTTCCGGGGTCCCGCCGGTGTCTTCCTGGGAACCCACCCTGGCCGAATGCGCGGGCTTTTCTCCGCCGCACGTTTCCTGTTACGGGCTGACTTACGAATCGGGGACGCCGTTCGGGGCGCGGGCTCACGAAGCCATAGACGAGGACTTAGCCCTCGAATGTTACCGTCGCAGCCGCGAACTGTTGAGGGACTATGAGCGGTACGAAGTGTCCAATTTCGCGCGTCCGGGGTATGAATGCCGCCACAATCTCTACTATTGGCGCAACGGGGAGTATGCTGGGTTTGGTCCGGGCGCTTATTCTTTCATCGATGGTACCCGTACGATGAACGAGGTGTCGCCCGGAGCCTATGTGAAAAGGCCCGGTCAAAAGGCAGAGGTGGTACGGTTATCTGACCGCGAGGTGCGCATAGAGACCCTGATTCAACATTTCCGGCTGCGGGAGGGCCTGGGGTATCAAGAGTATTCGGAGCGTTTCGGGCGGAGCCTCGAAGAGGATTTTGGGTTCGTTTTGAAAGAGTTGGTGGCTCGAGGCCTTCTCCAAGAACACGGCGGCCGGCTTCAGCCCACCGAGCGGGGTTTTGAACTCAACAATGAGATTGGGTTGGCGCTGGTGGATTGATCGTCGCAGGGCATACGCCTAGAATAAGTGGTGGAGGCCCAGTGTAGTAGGGAATAGACGCCTTGGCGGCTTGCACGTCCCCTGAGAGGGATGCACGGCTGCGGCCGAAAGAGGTGGGGCAAGAATGTTTAGACGGATCGCCATCGTGCTCGCCCTCGGAGCACTCTATCCTCTTGCCATTGCGCAAGAAGAAGCGCCTTCCGGAGGGGAGCGTGACAACCGGTACGTCGTCATATGCACACTCGACGGCGAGGTGGACGAAGCGATGGCCGTCTTTGTTGAGCGCGTCGCCGACTACGCCGAGGGCGCCGAGGGGGCGGTATTCATCATCGAGACCCCCGGGGGGCGCGTCGATACGGGCCTCGAGATAACCAAATCCATCCAGCATGCTGGCAAATTCTGCCCCACAATCGCCTATGTAACCGACGGGTTCAGCGCGACTTCCGCGGGAGCGCTGGTGGCGTTCGCGTGCAAACACATTGTTATGACGCCGGGCGGGACGATCGGGGCCGCCTCGCCCATTCTCATCACCCCGGAAGGGCCTCTGCCTGGCGACGAGAAGACGGTTTCTTTTCTGCGGGCAAAGTTCGGCGCTCTCGCCGAGGCAAACGGGCACAATCCCGACATTGCCATGGCGATGGTGGACAAGGACATCGAGCTGCGGGCGTTCAAGATTGACGGCAAGGTTATTGTCAAAGCGGTGGATGAGGACACGCGTTCACGGACAAGCCAAAAGGAAGACGCGCTCGATGATTTCATCGACACGATCGACGAACAAATGCCCTTGCCGGAAGGTGTAAAAGACGCCGCCAAAGAATTTATGCGCAAGGCCACAGGCGCCGGCACCGATGCCGGCAACGAAGAGAAAGATGCCGGGCCGGCCGGGCAACAAGCCCCAGACGCGACCCCATCACAGGACGACGTCGAGAAGTACGGGGGGCCGGGAGATGTTCTCGAAAACTATCCTCCTGAGGGGAAGCTCGTGGTCGCGCGGGGCAAGCTCCTCACGTTGAAAGCGTCGGAGGCCAAAGAGTACGGGCTTATACCCGACACGTTTGATGATCTCGAGCACGTGCTGTCGTTTTTCAAGCTGAACGAGTATCAGCGTTTCGAGTATGAGATGACGTGGTCAGAAATCATTTTCCGGTGGTTGACGAACCCCACGGTCAGCAGCATCCTTCTTCTTCTTGGCGTGGGCGGGTTGTACGTGGAAATGAAGACGCCCGGATTCGGCGTTCCGGGTATCGTCGGGATCACGTGCCTTGTCCTGTTCTTTGGCTCGAGGGCAGTGCTCGGACTGGCGGACTGGATTGACATCGGTCTCGTCGTCATTGGGGTGGGGCTGATTCTCCTCGAGATTTTCGTTATCCCGGGTTTCGGCATCGCGGGGGTGGCGGGTATCCTTTGTGTGCTGGCGGGGTTCGTGCTGTCATTCGTTCTCAATGACTGGCAGTTGCCCCAGTATAGTTGGGATTATGAGCGCCTCGAGGAAGCAGCGTATTCGCTCGCGCTGTCCATGGCCCTGTTTCTGGTGTTCGTGGCAGTGACGTGGAAGATTCTGCCGTATACGCCTATTTACGGCCGTTTGGTGCTCGCGGATCAACAGCTGGCCGAGGCGGGCTACGTGGCCCAGACCGATCAGGAAGAAGATGCGGCTATTGGACTTGAGGGCGTGGCGCTCACCATGCTGCGTCCGGCGGGCCGGGGGCGGTTTGGCGACAGGAACCTGCACGTGGTCAGCCGCGGGGAATTCATCAAACCGGATACCCCCATTGTGATTACCCAGGCGGAAGGCAACCGGTACGTGGTTGAGCCGCTCAAACGGGAAGAGGATAATGCGCCCGAGGAGAAGAAGAGTCCATGGATAAGCGGCAGCTGATCATTCATATGTTACGGCAACTGGACGAGCAAAGCCGAAGTATCCAGCAAGTGGGCGCAGGGTACTACAGTTGCGTTCCGTTTGCGCGGCGGTTCAACAAACTGCTGGCGGAGTCGCGGACGCTGTTCGGGGCTTCGGATAGTCTTATGGGCACATTTGAGGATATTGCGGAATTCGACCCTAAGGATCCGACGGACAAGATGAAGATCATCCAGGGCATCCGGGTGGAAATCAACCAACTCATTGCGCTGCTCGAGGTGGTCCCTGAGGGCGGCGTCCAATGATCTGGTGGGTACTGATTTTGTTTGTAGCGGGCGCGACGCTCATCACGGTGGAGTTTGTCGTTCCGGGGGGGATATGCGGTTCGGCCGGAGGTCTCATGATTATCGGGAGTACCGTTCTCGGATGTTACCACTATCCCGATTACTGGCTTCCCATCCTGATGCTCGAGTTTCTGGGTACCATCGCCAGCGTCATTCTCGGAATGTACCTGTTGCCGCGGTCGCCGTTTGGCAAGCTCCTGATTCTCGGCAACACGCAGAAGGCCGAGGAGGGCTGGGTCAATGAGAAGAGCGACACCGGATTGATCGGCAAAGTCGGCAAAGTCGTGACGCCCCTGCGCCCTGTCGGAACCGTCGAGTTCGGCACGGAGCGTTTGCAGGCCGTTTCGGAAGGCTCGTTTATCGACCGCGACGCCGTAGTTCGGGTCATCGAGGTTCACGGAAACCGGATTGTTGTTGAGCCGGTGGAGCAAGCGGAGGAGACCGCGAGCGCGTGACTTTTGAGCGATTTCATGATAGAAGGGGTTGGAGAGCTGTGTATGGGCCGGGTTCTGGTCTAAGAAGAGGGGGCGTATCATGCCAACATCGATAATAATGTGGGGTGCGGCGATATTCCTGGGGGTCATCGCGCTGATCTTTTTCGCCATTTTCGTCAAGTTTATCGGGCTGTGGATACGGGCGTTCGCGTCGGGGGCGCACGTGAGTGTTCCAAGCCTCTTGGGAATGTGGCTTCGCAAGGTGAATGCGTCGGTTATCGTTGACAGCCGGATCATGGCGGTCAAGGCGGGGCTCGGGATCTCGACGAACGACCTCGAAACGCACTATCTCGCGGGCGGCAACATCGTGCGCGTCGTTCAGGCGCTTATTGCCGCGAACAAGGCCAACATTCAATTGAGTTTTCAGAAGGCCACGGCCATCGATTTGGCGGGACGCGACGTGCTCGACGCGGTGCAGACCTCGGTCAAGCCGAAGGTGATCGATTGCCCTGACCCCACCAAAGGCACCCCCACCGTCGCGGCCGTCGCCATGGACGGGATTGAGTTGAAAACCAAGGCGCGCGTGACGGTGCGCACGAACATCAACACCTTGATCGGCGGCGCGACCGAGGAGACCATCATCGCGCGCGTCGGCGAAGGCATCGTGACTACCATCGGTTCGGCCGAGTCGCACAAGAAGGTTCTCGAGAACCCCGACTCGATCTCAAAAGTGGTGTTGGCGCGCGGCCTGGACGCGGGCACGGCCTTCGAGATTCTGTCGATCGATATTGCCGACGTAGACGTTGGCCAGAACATCGGCGCCCAACTGCAGACGATGCAGGCTGAGGCCGACAAGAACATCGCCCAGGCCCGCGCCGAAGAACGCCGGGCCATGGCGCAGGCGCGCGAACAGGAAATGCGCGCGCAGGTGGTCGAGATGCGGGCCCGCGTGGTGCAGGCAGAGGCGGAAGTGCCCAAGGCTATCGCGGAAGCGTTCCGGACGGGCAACCTCGGCATCATGGACTACTATCGCATGAGGAACATCATGGCGGATACGGATATGCGCCAGTCCATCTCCGGTATGGAAGGCAAGAAGGACGACAAGCAGACCTGAGTGAACCGTCCGCGGCGGGGGCCGGGAGCCGACGGCCTCCGTTCCTGACCAGGCGGTCTGATTCGAGCCGAACGTGAGAGAGGTCATCGGATGAACGAACTGGGAAGTCTGATTGTCATTGTTATCGTGATCGTTGCCAGCGTGATCGGGAAGATCCAGGAGCAACGCAAGGCCCAGGAGCGCAAGAAGAGCCGCACGCCTGTTCGTCCGGAAGATTTGCCGGAAGCAACGCGGCGTCTGTTGTACGGGACGCCTGACAAGCCCGCGGCGGATGCCCGGCGCGAATCGCCCCAGGTGCGCACGGCTCAGCCCCGGACGGCGCCTCCGGTTCAGCGCCAACAGCCGGTAACGGTGCGGCGTCCGGTCCAGCCGCCGGTTCAGCGTCCGGTTCAGCAGACCGCAACGCCGCCTCCGCCCCCGCCACCCAGTCGGCGGCGAGTCGAGCCACAGCCCCGGGTCGAGCCTGCACCCACGCCCCTTTCGCTGCAAGCGCGCCATGAGCAGCTAATGGCGCAACGCCTGAAACAGTTGGAAGAAGCCCGGACGCAGCGCGCGGCGATGATTCAGCGGGCGCAACAGCTCCGCCGGCAGGCGCCCGGGGCCGCCGCGCAAGAGCCGCGTTCGCGAAAGAGGACCACCCATCCCGCCATGGAACTGTTCTCGAATCTGGACGATGTACGCCGCGGGATCGTGATGGCGCAGGTCCTGGGCTCTCCCAAAGCGTTCGAGTAATCTGGTGTAAAGCACTGCGGGGAACGAATGCGCGGATTCGGGTGCGCGGATTCGGGTACCTTCTTGCCTCTCCTTTTGGTACAATCACCCGAATACGTGCGCCGCAAACGTGCTGCGCGGATGGTTTTCGAAGGTTTCCCTTGAGGGGGACGGCACTCGTGAAAGGTAGCACCCGCGTGTCCGGGACCGGAAAGGCACATGGAAGCCCAACGCGCTAAGCCACTTATCGTGCAATCCGACCGTTCCATTCTGCTTGAGACGGACGGTCCCCGCTTCGAGGACGCCCGGGACGCGGTCGCCCCGTTTGCTGAACTCATCAAGTCTCCCGAGCATATCCATACGTACCGCGTAACCCCGCTCTCCCTTTGGAACGCCGCCGCCGCCGGCATGTCCGCCGACGAGATGATCGCCCACCTCAAGGAATACAGCAAGTACGAGGTGCCCGAGAATATCCTGTTCGAGATCCGCGACACGGTGTCACGATACGGCCGCCTGAGACTCTGCAGACGCGAAGACGGCATGCTGGTGCTCGAGTCAAGCGACGCGCTGCTGGTCTTGCAGTTGAAACGGCAGAAATCGTTACAGCAATTCATCGAGGGCGTCGAGAACGGACGCCGCTTGGTTGTGAAGCCGCTGGAACGCGGCAACCTGAAATGCGCACTGATCAAACTCGGATTCCCGGTCGAAGATCTCGCGGGCTATGTTGAAGGAGCGCCACTGCAATTCGAGTTGCGCGACAGGACCCTCGGTGGCAAGGACTTCTCGCTTCGGAAGTACCAGGTCGAGGCCGTGGACGCGTTCTACGCGGGCGGGTCGAACCGCGGGGGGAGCGGCGCCATCGTGCTGCCCTGTGGCGCGGGAAAGACGGTCGTGGGCATCGGAGCCATGCACCGCCTGCAAACCCAGACGCTTGTCTTGACAACTAACACCGTCGCACTGCGCCAGTGGATTGGCGAACTGCTCGACAAGACCACGCTCGAAAAAGAGCAGATCGGGGAGTACAGCGGCGAAGCGAAGGAAATCCGTCCCGTAACCATGGCGACGTACCAGGTGCTGACGTATCGCCGCTCGAAGGAGGGGGAATTCGAGCACTTCGGCCTGTTTGACCAAGGCAATTGGGGGCTGGTGATATACGATGAGGTGCACCTGCTGCCCGCGCCGGTGTTTCGGGCGACGGCTACCTTGCAGGCGCGGCGCCGGCTCGGGCTTACTGCTACGCTGGTGCGCGAGGACGCCCGCGAGGACGACGTGTTCAGCCTGATAGGGCCCAAGAAATACGATGTGCCCTGGAAAGTTCTCGAGAAGCAAGGGTGGATCGCCGCGGCGGCATGCACCGAAGTGCGCATCCCCCTTCCCGATGACGAGCGGTACCGGTACGCGGTCTCCGATAAACGCGGCAAGTTTCGGATAGCCTCGACGAACCCGATCAAGGCGAGCATCTGCCGGACCCTCGTGGAGCGGCACCGGGGAGACAACATCCTTATTATCGGGCAGTATTTGGACCAGTTGCGGGCGCTCGCGAAGACCATGAAGGCGCCCCTCATCACCGGGCAAACGGCGAACAAGAAGCGCGAAGCGTTGTATGAAGCCTTCAGGAAGGGCGAGCAGAAGCTCCTGGTCGTGTCGAAAGTGGCCAACTTCGCCATTGACCTGCCCGACGCCAACGTGGCGGTTCAGGTGTCGGGGACGTTCGGCTCGCGGCAGGAGGAAGCACAGCGCCTGGGCCGGATCCTGCGGCCCAAAGAAGATGGTTCGATCGCGCATTTCTATTCGCTGGTTTCCCGGGATACCTGCGACCAGGATTTCAGCGTGAAACGCCAGCTGTTTCTCACGGAACAGGGCTACCATTACGAGATCAAAGACTACGAGGAGCTGTAAACATGGCGATCGTCGAAGTGCTCGCAGGAACACAGTCTTCAGCGCGCACAGAGAAACTGGATCGCATACTTCGCCAGCACCTTGGACACGCGCTCCTGCTGACGCCCACCCACCAATCCGCCCGGAAGCGTCAAGAAGAATTGTTGCTCGCGGCGGACGTGCCTGGAGCGTGGGGGAGACCCGTTCTCACGCTCCAGTCGTTTGCCGAAACTATCGTGCAGGACGCCGAGCCCCAATCGGTGGGGTTGAGCGAACTCGAGCGGCGGCTGATGTTGCAGGGGGCTTTGAGCAGTCTTCGCAGAGCGGGGAAACTCGAGGCGGCCGGCCCCGGCAGCCAGACCGAGGGTTTTCTTCATCATCTCCTGCGGGTAATCGAGAATCTGAAACAGGCCGCCATCGAGCCGGAGGAATTCATTGAGCGCATTCAACGCAGGCCGCACCCGAGCCCCCTGGATTCGGTTGTCGCTCTGGCGTACCAGGCCTATCAAGCCGCCCTCATCGAACACTGTGCCTACGACCTCATCGGCGTCTATTGGCAGGCCCATCTTGTTCTCGAGGCGGGCCGGGCCGTGCCGCTGCTGAACGGCGTGGACCTCGTAGCGTTCGATGGGTTCGACGATTTCACCGAATCCGAGTTCCGGCTCATCACGGCGCTCGGAAAGCGGGTAGGCCGTATGGTGTTTGCGATGCGCGCGGACATGTCTCCCGGGGCCGCCGACCTGTACGAGCTTCAACGGCGGACGGTGGCGCGGATTGAGAAGCTCTTGGGCACGCGGCCAGAGTGCCTGGCGTCGCGTCCCCCCGTTACATACAGCGAACACGCGTCCTCATATCTTCTGTGGCGCGGCGAAACGCCTCCGGTAAATGGCTTGACCCGTAACCTCGAGGTTGTGCCTTGCTCGGGCGTGACCGAAGAAGTCGAAACGGTCGGTCGGGCTATCAAGACGTTGATCCTCGATGGGACGCCCCCAGCGGAGATAGCCATTGTATACCGGGAGATGGGCGAGGTCTGGGATACGCTGCGGTCGATGGCGCGCGAGTTTCAGATACCGCTCCGCCTCTACGGGGGAGAACGGCTCGCGGCAAGTTCGGTATGCGCGTTTGTGCTGGACGCTTTGGATGCCTCGGCCGCTTGGCGGCATGGCGAGATTGTCGAACTGCTCATCTCCCCCTGGATGGACACGGACGGGGCTGAGCAGACGCTTGCGGGGGCCATTCCGGTGGTTTGCCGGCTCGCGGGGATTGTGGCCGGAAGTGCGCACTGGCAACAACGGTTGCAGCGGCTGCGCGAGGATCTCGTGCGGGATTCGGGTGAGCGCGACCGCGAGACCGCGCAATACAAGCGGCGCAACCCTCGCGCTGTCGAGGCCGTTGACGCGGCCATTGCACGCGTTCGACGTTTCGCGGGCGCGCTCTCCGGGGTTCCGGTAACGTCCACTATTCGGGAGTTCAGCCGGGCGGCTGCCGAATTCGCCGGGGCGATGCAGCTCGGTGCGGCGGTGCGGGCGTGTGCTTCAGAATCGGTGCGGGCGCGGGAAACCGCCGCGCTCGAATCGTTCGAAGAGATGCTGGGACGCCTCAGCGGCAGCATGTTTGGCGGCGAGGAAGAGTTGTCGCGCGCGGACTTTGCACGATTTCTGCGGCAGGCCTGCGCTTCGCACGGCTTCCATGTCACCCCAACGCCACGGGAGAGGCAAGGGGTACGGTGCCTCGACATGCAGAGCCTTCGAGGGTTGCGGTTCCAGTACGTGTTTTTCGGCGGGGTAAACGAAGGCGTGACGCCGACCGCGCCGGGTGTGAACGCGGTGTATTCTGAGGACGATGTCAAGGAACTGCGGGCGCTGGACATTCCCCTCGAACTTCAGGAATTCCGCGTTGAGCGGGACCTCACCTGGTTCCACCACGTATTAGAGGCGCCACGCGAAAAAATATGGCTGCTCTGGCGGACGGCGACTCCGGAAGGCAAGCCCCTGTTACGGAGCCCTTTTCTCAATGACGTGCTGCGCCTGTTCCCGGGGGAGAACATCGAACGGGCGCCCCTGCGCGCGGGCCAGTATTATCCGCCCCTATCCGATGCCGCCTCCACGCGCGACGCGCTGAACAACGTGTTCGCGACGAAATCGAAGCTGCCCGAGCTCCTTGCGGCCCGGTTTGTTTGCGTGACGCGCGGCGCGGACATCGAGAAACGCCGGTACAGTTCCGCGCCGTTCGATGCTTCTGACGGTGTGCTTGCCGAAGTCCGGAATAAGGAAATCGCTGCCGCGACGTACGGCGAGGACCATGTTTTCAGCGCAACGGAACTGGAGATCTACCGCACGTGCCCGTTCAAGTTTTTTGCTTTGCGGATGTTGCGTCTCATGCAGGTCGAACGGCCGGACACGTCTTTCGACCGGATCGAGCTGGGAATCGTGGTTCACCGGGTGCTGGAAGAGTTTCACAGACGCTACGAGGGCGTGCCGCTGGGGGGGATTCCGCCGCGCGAGGCGGCGGAAACGATGCGCGCGCTGGTCGAGTCGGTTTTCGATGAGCGGAAAGGGCGCATGATCACAGTCCCCGAGGGCATTGCTGCAGCGGAGCGGCTGTCCCTGCACGAGCGCCTGCAGCAGTATCTCGAAATCGAGCGCGAGGAAGAATCCGCGTGGCGCCCGTCGCAGTTCGAAGCGGTTTTTGGTCAAGAGAACTGCCCGTATCAGCCTTTGCCCATTCAAACGGAGGCCGGTCTTTTGCGGATGTGCGGACGCATTGACCGCATCGACGCAGGGGACGGAGGGTTCCGCGTGATCGACTACAAGACGGGTTCATTGCCGAAAGCGGAGTTTGTGAAACAGGGCGTCTCGTTGCAGCTCGTGGTTTATGCGCTTGCCCTGGAAAAGGTCATCGCGCCCGGCGCCACGTGCGTAGAAGGCCTGTTGCTCAAAGTAGGCACTCGGGATAAGCAGCGTATTCGCGAAGATGGCCGGACAACCTGGGAGCACGCGAAAGAGGGGTTTCTCAGCGGGGTGACCGCTGCCCTCAGGGGGATTCGCGGCGGGTGGTTTCCGCCGACGCCGCAACCCGACGTATGCGCGTATTGCGACGCACGGCGGATGTGCCGCATTGATTCTTCGCGGATCGAGCGCAAGCTGGAGAATGCCGGATGAACTGGACGGACGCCCAGCGGGAAGCCATTCAGACGACGGGCGAAGACCTGTGCGTCACGGCCTCGGCCGGGTCGGGCAAGACCGCCGTGTTGGTTGAACGCGTGTTGCACCTCGTGCGTGAACGCAACGTGCCTCTTGAACGAATCGTGGCGATTACCTTCACGGAAAAGGCGGCGGCGGAGATGAAAGATCGTCTGCGCAGCGAATGCCGTGAACGGGAGAACAGCGGGCCGCGAGAAGAGATGAAGCGCTGGCGCGAACTGGCGCGCTCGGTTGAAACAGCGCGCATGAGCACCATCCACGCCTTTTGTGCCGGATTGCTCCGCCAACATGCTCTCGAGTACCGCATGGACCCGCCGCTGGACCCGGACTTCACCGTCCTCGACGGGGCTGAGAGTCATTTGCTGCGGGAGGAGGTCATCGAGGCGGCCGTCGAGGATCTCCTTGAACAACCTCACGAGGAAACCCTGCGCCTGGCCGCCCACTATGGGATCTACCAGCTCAAAGCGATGCTCGCGGCATTCCTGCGTAACCCTGTAACGGCAGGCCGTCTCCTGTCGGAGAAGGATTTCGCGTCGCCGGAACGGATCCTGGCCTACTGGCGCAAACACGTCGAACAGGCCTGCCGGGATTGCCTGCTGGGGGTGGGCCGCTCGGCCGCGGTTCGGAGGTTTCAGCGCACATTCGAGGGATTCGGAGGGCTATGCACCAAGCCGGGCGATGGGCGCGAACAGCTTCGCGAACAGTCGCTCCGTCTTATCGCGCAGATAGCCGCGCTGCGCGAACCGGCCAGGATCGAGCAGGCAATCAGGGCGTACCTCGAATGGAAAGTCCCCGGTGCCCGAAAGGCGAATTGGCCCACGGACGCGGCCTTTGACGAATTGAAGGAAGCGCAGGATGAATTCAAGAAGCTGTTGCTGGACTGCCTGACACCTCCTCGCGACCCGGAGGTCGAGCAACGAAGCGCGGAGCTGACGCGAGACGCCGTGGTCTGTTTCCGGGCGGTTCACGACCGGTACCGGGCGGCCAAGGCTTCCAGGAACGCGTTAGATTTCACCGATATGATCCTCATGGCACTCGATATGCTGCGCAGCCAGCCCGGCGTCTGCGAGCGTATCGCCCGCGGCATCGACCATTTGCTTATCGACGAGTTTCAGGACACCGACCGGGAGCAGTACGACATCGCCCGGCTGCTGTGCGGCACGGCAAGCCCTCCCGAGTTGTTCATCGTTGGCGACGCGAAACAATCCATTTACCGGTTCCGGGGCGCTGAGGTGGAAGTCTTCGAGACCGCCAAGGAGCGCCGGAAAACTATTGGCCTGCACCGGAATTTCCGCACGGTGCCGGAGATTGTCGAATTTGTAAATGACTTGTTTACGCGTACCGGACTCCTGGAGGCGGTCGAGTCCCAGTACGTACCCGCCGAGGCACATCGGGCGCCCGTGAATGAATGCCGCGTGCACTTTGTGATTCCTGAACGCGCGGAGGACAAGGAGACCTCCTCGGAAAGGCGCGCGCGTGAAGCTGCGATGATTGGCGATTGGATTGCGGCTGCCTGTTCGGGAAAGACGGACGCGCGGGTACAGCCTAAGGGCAGCGACTCGACACGGCGCGTGACGTTTGGCGACATCGCGATGCTTCTCCGTGCTCTGAGCGACGTACACATCTACGAGCGCGCGCTCAGCGAGCGCAATATACCCTTTCACGTGATTGCGGGTAGAGGCTTTTATGAGCGGCAGGAGGTGTTGGATGTTCGCAACCTTCTCGAAGCCATAGTGGACCCGTGGCACGAACCTGCGGTATCGGGGTTTCTGCGCAGTCCGATGGTAGGCCTCACCGACGACTCCCTTTTTGTGATTTGCCGCGATTCCGGAGTCACGGCGGCGCTTGTCGAGGGCGCAACGCCTGCCGATTTTGCGCAACCGGAAGAACTCGAGCATGCCCGGCGCCTCTACAAAGACTTGCGGGCGGAACGCGGGCGGCCGCTGCCGGATTTTGTTCGCTATGTGTTGGAGCGCACGGGGTACGAAGCCATGCTGGCGGGGTTGTTTCTGGGCGGCCAGCGGGTGTCCAATGTCCGGAAAGTGATGCAGCTTGCGGAAGTGTTCGCGAAGACGCGGCGTCCGCGGCTGAGCGCGTTTGTGCGGTATCTTGACGATGTGGCGGCGTCCGAGATCGAGGAGGGGGAGGCCGCGCTGCAGGCCGAAGGTTCGGACGAAGTCACTATCATGAGCATTCACAAGTCCAAGGGACTGGAGTTTCCGGTAGTGATACTTCCGGACCTGTCGAGGGGTGTCAACGCGGGGCCTGCTTCGAAAGTCGTCTTTAACCGTGAATACGGCGTGGTTGCGCGGCCGTACGAGCCGAGTAAGAGCAACGCCGCCGAGCCTCAGATCTACGAAGTGATGAAGCGCGACGAGAAAGCGAAGGAAGCGGCTGAGCGGGCGCGGCTTCTCTATGTGGCGATGACTCGGGCGCGCGATTGGCTCGTGCTGGGCGGTTCGGTCACCTCGGCCGGCCGCGGCAAGGTGCCCGCCGACAGCCTGATGGAACCGTTTGCGAGCGAATTGGGTATTGTAGGTATGAGCGACGGAACGCAGCTCTCGGGCACGGGCTGGAGCGCTGAAGTTCGCCGTACGACGGCAACGGCGGCGGTCGCCCCGGCGGACGAAGGTACCCGTGAGACGCCGGATTGGAGTGTGCTGGCCCGGCGGCTGGATGAAGCGCCGGTGATTCCCGCGACTCAACGCACGTTTGCCGTCACCACGCTGGCGCATCGCATGTATCCCTCCGATGAAGAACCAGGAACGGGGGGCGTCCCGAAGCCCGGGGCATTGGACCCGCTTCTTCGGGGAACGCTGGTGCACCGGTATTTCGAGAAATGGGATTTTCGGACCGGACCTCCGGACGTCGCATCGTTTCTGAGGCGTGAGATGCCGGCGGCCCGTCTCGAGGACCGGTTGTGTGAGGCGTTGGAGAGCGCCACCGCCCGATTCATGGCATCCGATGCGTGGAAACTTGTGACGGAAGCGGTTGACATACAGCGCGAGACGCCATTCATTCTGCGCGTGGGGGATGCCTTGGTCGAGGGGGTGATCGACGCCATCCTCGACGGAGACACGATTCTGGACTATAAGACGGGTCTCCAGAGAGAGAGCCGGCGCCACATGTACGAGGCGCAATTGTGTCTGTACGCCGAGGCGTTGTCCCGTCTGAGGGGTGCGGCTCCCCGGCGGGCCTGGCTTTTCTATGTCGATACCGGGGAATTGGCTTCAGCAGACATATCCCGGGAGCGGGTGGCGATGGTGCTCGAACACGCGGCAAAGACGATAGAAACGGTTCGCAGCGAGACCCTTTCCAACGAAATGGAAGTCTATTCACAGTGAAATGGGCCGTTCTTATGCTGATGGCCGCGATCATGGCCGCGCCGGCGCGCCCGTGTTACTCGGCTGTTCTGCAAGAGGGCCCGTTTCGCGTCGAGTATCCCAAAGGCGAAGAACGAGCCGCTTGGGCTACCATGGAGAACCTCGAGGACGTTGTCGCTGTGTGGGGTGGGCGCCTGGCGCCCGGAGAAGCGCCCGTCGTGGTCCGCATTTGCGCTTCGGGGGACGAATTCGCGGCCCTCGCGGGTTTCTCGCCCCCTCCCGAGGTTGGAGGGGTGGCCCATTCCGAAGATGGTCTCATCGTTCTGCGCTCGCCGGCCCAATTGTCGGACCCGGGCTATTACGCGGGAATGGTGCGCCACGAACTGATCCATGTATTGCTGGCGCGCAACACCGAGCTCAGGCATCTGCCCCGCTGGTTGAACGAGGGCATAGCCATGCACATCTCGGGCGAATTCCGGTGGAACAGCAGTCTCCATGTTGCCCGGATGTACATGGCGGACAGGCTCTATTCCTACGACGACCTGATGCTGGGTTTCGGTTCACTGGAGGGGGAGCGGCCTTTCGGCGATCTGTACGCCCAGAGTCTTTCGATGACCGCGTACTTGTACGACAAGATGGGGGAGGATGCGTTCTGGAAACTGGTCTATGCCCTGCGCGAGAAGGATTTCCCTGCGGCGCTCGCAGAGGTGGCGGGCGTGACCCCCGACGAGCTGTGGGACGAGTGGTGCGGGTCCCTGTGGAAAGTTGCCGTGATCTCGGCCGTTGTGTCAGGATTCAGCGTATTCCAATTCATGGCGCTGCTGGTGGTTGTGGCATATATCCGCAAACGCCGGCGCAACCGCAGGGTGTTGCGGAGATGGGAGGATGAGGAGGAAGCGGAAGAGCCCTTCATGACGGTCTGGGAGCTCGAGCGCGACAGCGAATATCCCTGGGAACGGGATGAGGGGGAAGACGGATGACCTCGCTGCAGGGTTGTCGCGTTACGGTTGTCGGTGCACGGGGGTTCGGTAAACATCACACCAAATGGCGGGCAGCCCAGGGCGCTGAGGCCGTTGCGTTCACCGGCACGTCGCGCGGGTTTGCAGGAAAAGGCGTCGAGCGCCTCGGAAAGCCTTGGGCGGATTTCGCAGCAGGGGATGGACCAGTTTGGGCCGCAAGGCCTTGTGGCCGCAAGCGCGGCGCCATGGCGCCGCGGAATCTGGTTTTGGGGGACGCGTTTCCGCCGTTTAGCGGCGTTACTCATTAGGAAGGTTCTATGGCAAACGTATTGGATGTTGGAGCGCTGAAGGCGCGTCCGGGGCGCGCTATTCCCTTGGGAGCGTCCGTGGGGGAGTTGGGAGTGCACTTCGCGATCGTCAGCCGCCACGCCACGCGTGTATGGCTGGCGATTTTCGGAGATAAAGACGATGCGCGCCCCGCGATCGAATTTGAACTGGACGCCGAGCGCAACCGTATCGGCGACGTATGGAGCATCTTCATCGAGAATCTGCATGCGGGGGCGTATTACC
Source organism: Candidatus Hydrogenedentota bacterium (assembly GCA_035416745.1). NCBI lineage: Bacteria > Pseudomonadati > Candidatus Hydrogenedentota > Candidatus Hydrogenedentota bacterium. Next base: position 144,626 of record DAOLNV010000003.1, read on the forward strand.
TGTTCCGGCTCGACGGGCCGTACGCGCCCAAGGAAGGACACCGGTTCGACCCCGGGCGGTATGTCCTGGATCCCTATGCGCGGATGGTGGTGGGGAGCGTCCAGAATTCCGAGGCCAAATGCGTGGTCGTGGATGTCGAACGCGACTGGGAACCGTATCTTCGGCCTCGCACGCGCAAAACCCATACGGTGATTTACGAGACGCATATCAGGGGGTTTACGGTTCACGAGTCCGCGGGCGTGAAGAATCCGGGAACGTATCTCGGGTTCATCGAGAAGATTCCCTACTTGAAAGAGCTGGGCATCACCGCGGTCGAGTTCATGCCCGTGCAGGAAGTCGGCGAAGAGTATCTGAAACGCAGGAATCCGAAAACGAGCGAACGGCTCAAGAACTACTGGGGCTACGCGCCCATCGCGTTTTTTGCGCCCGCCGGGCGTTTTGGCAGCGAAGGCGGCACAGGCGAACAGCTGCGCGAATTCCGGGAGTTGGTTTCCGCCCTTCATGAAGCAGGGCTCGAGGTTATCCTGGATGTGGTCTTCAATCATACCGCGGAAGGCGACGAGGACGGACCGACCCTATGCTTCCGCGGAATCGACCACTCCATCTACTACTTGTTGGACGAGGAAGGCAGGTGCTTGAATTTTACAGGCTGCGGCAACACGATGAACTGCAACCATCCGTTCGTGCGCGACCTGATTCGGGATTGCCTGCGCTACTGGACGACCGTGGTGCGCGTGGACGGATTCCGGTTCGATCTGGCCTCGGTGCTGGGACGCGACCAGAGCGGAAACATCATTGAAAATGCCCCGATCATCGAGCGTATCGCCGAGGATCCCGTGCTGCGCGACGTGAAACTCACCGCGGAAGCGTGGGACGTCGGAGGCGCGTACCAGGTCGGATCTTTCGGGAATGACGAGCGGTGGTCGGAACTTAACGGGAAGTTCCGGGACGATGTGCGCCGGTACTGGATCAACGAGCCGGATTCGAAGGGCGCGTTCGCGTTGCGCATCACGGGCAGTCCCGACCTTTACCAGGACGACGGCCGCCTGCCCATTCACAGCGTCAATTTCGTGACATCCCACGATGGATTCACCCTCTGCGACCTCTTTTCCTACAACAAGAAACACAATGAGCTGAATGGGGAAAAGAACCGGGACGGCACGGACCACAATTTCAGCTGGAATTGCGGCGTCGAAGGTGAAACGGATGAGGCCGACATTCTGGCGTTGCGCCTGCAAATGCAGCGGAATCTTATCGCTACGCTGTTCACTTCGCTGGGCGTGCCCATGATACTCGGCGGCGACGAGTTCGGCCGCACTCAGAAGGGCAACAACAACGCCTACTGCCAGGACAACGAGGTCTCGTGGTACGACTGGCGTCTGCTCGAGAAGAACGCGGGCCTTTTCCGGTTCTTCAAGGGCATCATCCAGTTCCGGAAGGAGAACGTGGCGTTCGAACGCGCCGAGTTCTATTCCGGAAAGCCCTCCAAGAAGGGCGCCGGCCCCGACGTACGGTGGTTTCGTCCGGACGGCAAGGCCCAGGATTGGAATCCGTCCGAGCCGGCATTGGGGTGGTGGATCAATGCTACGGAGAATGAGGGCACACCGCTCTATCTCATGTTCAATCCCTCGCCCGAGGACGTGGTGTTCGATCTTCCCAACGGCGATTGGTGGATGCGCGTAAACACTGCCGCGGCGCCGCCTGGCGACCTGTACTCAGCCGAAGAAGCCCCGCGGGTCGAGGGATCGGGTAAGTTGCGCGTTGCCGCCCGGTCGATGGCCGTCCTTTCCGGCTAATTGTCCTCGAACAGGCGCGCGTAGGCCTTGCGGACCCGGGATTCATCCCGTTCCCGTACCGCTGCTTGAACGGCGTTTCGCGCGGCTTCGTCGTCCCGGAGAATTGCCAGCGCCTCGAGGGCGCGTTCAGCGGCGGCCGCGTTGGCTTCGCGCACGATACGGAGGAGAAAACGCAGCGCATCCTCGCTTCGAACGAGGGCGATCGGGAGCAGCAGCATATCGCGCCGTTCGGGCATAACCGTCTGCTCCCAATGCCGTTTCAGTATTTCGAACGCTTCGTGTTGGCGCGAAGAGCCCATGGCGATGGCAGCGTTCTCCGCGACGGCGGGGTTTTCGTGTTCGAGAAACCGCGCGACAAACGGCAGGGACCTTTCCGCATGGCACCCCATCAGGCCCGCGAGGCACTCGGAGAGGTCCGCGGCATCCGTCATGCGCCCTGCGAATACGCGAAGCATCAGCTCCGCTTCCTGCCCACCGGCGTAGGCGATGGCGCGAATGGCCCCTCTTCGCGCTTCAGGTTGCGGGTCGTTCAATAGGTCCGCCACGTGAAACAGGATGCCCGGGACGTTTCGCCGCACGAGCGCGATGGCGCATTTGACGCGCAACGCGGCGGCGGTGTCTTCCCGGCCGCCCCACACCGGTTCCATCTGGACGTGCCGCAGACCGCTGGCATAGAGGCCATCGTCATCGTACTCGAGGGCGTCCAGGGTCTCGACCAGCGCGCATTTGGCCAGACAACCTTTGTCCTTGGCCGGATTCTCGATGAGGTATGCGAAAGCCTCGGCCATTTCGCCGCAGAACCGATTCAGTTCAAGCTCGCGCGCGACACTTGCACCTCTGGCAACCAGTTCCCGGTTACGGCTCGCGAGCGCTTCCCGCAGGAGCTTCTCGCCCTCACCGGACAGCGGCGCCGATTCCAGCGCCCGGAGCGCCGTCAATTTGTCCTCTGTGGAATTCCTTTTCGCCATGATTTGTCCGCCATCATACTGGACAGCCGCGAGACGCCCCGAGGCGGCTACATGGCCGAGAAGAGCGTCCCAAAATCGATCATCGTGGGGTCTTGCATATGCCTGGAGGCATTGATAATCGCTCCCGCCAAGGCGCATCCGGCGCCAAAACACAAGGCTACGGCGTAGATAGCCAGACCGGCCTCGCACAGTTTTCGCAGCGTGTTGCGCCAGGCAGGCGGCACCGGCAGCCCGGCGAGGACCGCTAACGGCACAAGACAGAACAGCGCCCAGAAAAGCAAAGCGCCATCCTTGCGGTCGAGCCAGCTCCACAGGCCGGTCAGGTTCAGAGCTTCCCGAAGCACCATACCGTAAACATACCCGATAAGTTTGACGAGCCCCCACGCCAGATAGCGCAGCAGCAGGGCGCCCACGATGACCCCTATAACATACTTGGCCAGGACCCATTTCTCGATAGGAAGTCTGTCTGTCCGGTTGGAATGGCGCAAGAGCACGTAGGCGCCGATGTATACGATGAGCGCGAAGGGTCCCGTGAACAGGCCAGTCAGCACCGCACCCGACCGGATAAGGACCGGGGGGATTCCCGTCTGTTCGGAAATCGCGGCGCACACGCCCAGCCAACGCCGTTCTTCGGCGGGTTTGGCGGTGTCCTGTGCCGCGCCTTCTACGAGCCGGTGGGCGTGGCGGGAAGCCGGGCCTACGGTCTGCAGGGCGCTCTCGATCTGGGCGTCGTCTGGAACGGCCCCATCGTATGAAGGAATAGCCCCCAGGATCTCCTCGCGGGCCTTTTCCAATGCCCGCTCGCGGGGACGTTCGGGAACATCGGCCATGTGTTGGCCCATTTCGCGCAGATAGCGGGCGATAAGGCGTTCTTGCTGGTCCGTGAGTCTCATGTCTCCTCCGCGAAGCTGCGGCAGTATACCCTACGGGAAAATCGCGCGCCAATCACTGCGGACAGCGTTCTGTACGGCGGCTCACGGTCTCGTCTTTGAATCCGGCGGAACGGAGCGGGTGCGCACGGCGGGTTCGCCGCACGGGTCTCGGATCATAGATCGGTTTCGAAATGGATTGTCATGCCGCCGGGCTCTCCATCGTCCGGCAAGAGGTTGATGTGGATGGAGAACCGCGTCCCGTCTTCATCGTTCGCGTTGTAGTAGCATCCGGCTCCTCCCAGAGCCAACAGAGATAGAACCAGGGCCGTCACAATGCCCCCACGCACAGATCTTTGCATGATGCGCCTCCTGGCCTCGCACTGCGGCCGGACACATGTCCTACAATCTATATTTTACCTCGATCCCGCCCTTTCGAGCGACACGGCGGATAAGACCGAAGGGTGGGGCGACGATCGCCATGTCCGGCCGGATCCTGGCCCCGGCGTCTCTTTGGCGAAAACACGGCCCTTTGTCTATCATACGGTCGTTTTCGCCCGGCTGTTACGTGCGATTTCGGCAGCCGATGGGCGCTCTCGCAGCGAGCAAGGGAGAGGTTTTTCGCATGAACGATTTGAAACGGTACGGCGGATGGGCGCTGATCACGGGAGCATCCGCGGGCATCGGCAAAGCGTTCGCCGAAACCATCGCGGCGCAGGGCATGAACTGCGTTCTCACTGCACGCCGCCTGGGATTGCTCGAGGAGCTGGCTCAAGGCCTTGAAACCAGACACCACATCGCATGCCGTTGTGTAAAGGAAGACCTGGCGGTTCCCGGGGCGGCACAGTGCCTGGCGGAGACCGTGGCGGACCTCGAAGTCGGCCTGCTGGTCAATAATGCCGGATTTGGCTACGCCACGCGTTTCGAATCCAGCGACCCAAACCGCATCACGGACATGGTCACCCTGAACTGCCTCAGCCCGGCTCTTCTCACCCGCCTTCTGGTGCCGAAGATGCTGGAGCGCGGCAAAGGCGCGGTCATCATGGTCGGCTCGGTCCTGGGCGTTATACCCGCGCCTTACCAGTCCGTATACGGGGCGACCAAGGCCTTCGATATCGCTTTCGCGGAAGGCCTCTTCGGCGAATATGAAAAAGCGGGCATAGACGTTATCGCACTCTGCCCCTCGACTACGCGCACGGAGTTCTTCGTGGCGGACGGCATGTCGGAAGCCCGTGCCAATACGATCATGGCACGGGCGGACCGGCCCGAAGATGTCGCCGCGCTGGCCCTGCGGTATCTTGGACGCAGACCTCGCGTTGGCCCGTGGGCGTATGCGGGGCCCGCTATCCTGGCACGCTTGCTGCCGCGAAAGTCCGCCATACGCATCGTGCGCAAGTTCATGGAACCGTATTTGAAGAAAGATCTGGAATGAAACCCGGAGCGGCCTGGGCACGGTTCGAGAGGAAACCCATCCAACGTCTCTTGTGCAGCACGGTTCTGTTGGCGCTGATGGGATGGGCGGCGGCGCAGACAATGTTCGGCACGGCAGGCCTGCAACGTCCCTGCCGGTTCGTGTGCAATGCCGCTTCAGACCTTGCACCACTTGGCCGGATAGCCCATCATGACAAGAAGGGACTTCTGCAGTGACAGCGTTACTAAAACACAGAGAGTATTTTCGACGCAGGCGTGCCCTGGTTTCCAGGGCTGTCGCGGCATGCTTTGTCGTGGTAACAGGTCTTTCGACGCTCTTGCCGTTTCCTGCCCATGCGGGGGACGGGGCGGGGGCCGGCGTGCTCGAGGTGAGTCCCGGCGGGCACTTTGTGCGCTACGGCGGCAAGACACGGATGCTTATCGGCGACAGCGGCACGCAATGCGTCCTGCAAGACCTCAACCTGGACTACCGGCGATGGCTGGACGACTGTGCGGAGCGCGGGCTGACGGCGGTTCACGTCTGGGCGCTGGTTCCTCCCCGGCAAACGCAGGATGGCGCGCTCGTGGAGGAGCGGTACGGGTACGTCTATCCCGGCGTGACGCCGTGGGCGCGGCACGCGGATGGCGCGCTTGCCGCCGACGGCAAACCGCATTGGGAGCTCATGCGCTTTGACGAAGGCGACGACCCGGACAAGCACTACTGGCCGCGGCTGCGCGACTTGTGCCGCCGTGCACGCGACCGCGGCCTTGTGGTGGGCGTCACGGTCTTTTTCGGATGGCCCAAGCACAACACGCCGTCCCAGCCTGACTGGCATTTCCATCCGTTCAACGTCCAAAACGGCGGTTTCCTGACCGAATCGAAGCCGATGACCACGGTTGCGCAGACCATCCACTCGCCGGGCCAAGAAGTGCTTGATGAACCCTGGGACGACACTTGGCTGCCGGGAAAGAAGACCCAGTGGGTCTGGGAACAATACGCCGGTAAGCTGATTCGCGAAACGCAGCCGTTCGGGAATGTTTTCTTTGTGTTCATGGACGAGCATTCGTATTCGGAGGGCAATTGCGGCGATCATTTCCTGGAGTTTTTTAAGAAGCGGGGGGGGCTTTACGCGGATTGGGGGGACCGGCGCGACCGGGTAAATCTCGTGCACGACGACGCCAGGGCCGCCTCGGGCGACGCCAACCGCGAGGCCGTGCGGGCGTTCCAGAGCGAGCCGGTTCGGCCGAACGTCACGCTTGAGGCGCCCCCCTACCGGGGCGATGCCGCCCGCCTGAGTATCTGGTCGCGCGCTATCGCCGGTCATCATATCCTGTTTCACAACGACGCGGAGCAGGAAACGCCCCAGACCGGCATCATGGTCTACGACCCCAACGTGCGCGGCGGCGTTCGAGAGAAGGTGATCGAGCGTCTGGACTGGCTTGGGTATGCCAGCCGGTTCTTCAATGAGGAGCTTTTGAATTTGGATGCGATGGCTCCCCACAATGAACTGGTGCAGGCGCCGGACCCGGTATATTGTCTTGCGGATCCCGGACGCGAGTATGCGGTGTTCTCGTGGCGGGGAGAGAGTTTCAGCCTCGATCTTTCAGGAGCGGCAGGAAAGAAGCTGGCGGCGCGCTTCTACAGCCCGAGAGACGGAGCGGTTCATCCGGTAGCCGTAGCAGTATCACCGGTCCGCACGGTGTTTGCGAAGCCGGACGCACAAGACTGGGTGCTGCACGTGCGGGTGTCTGAGTAGGGCGGTTCGATGCACGAGGGGTCATGGGCGCCGTCCGGGCGAGAGGAATTGGAAGAACCAGCATGAACTGAAGGATGCGCATCATGAGAAACAGGCAATGGACGTTGTCAGCGATCCTGGTTGGTGCAATCAGCGCGGCGGTTTATGGCGAACCGGCGGCCGCCGAACCGTCGGAAGGGGCCGGTCTCCAATCCGTCGTGCAGGGAAACACGGCGTTCGCCGTGGACCTCTACCGGCGTCTCAGCGAAGAACCGGGCAATTTGTTCGTTTCGCCCTATAGCATCTCGCTGGCGCTGGGGATGACCTATGGCGGGGCGCGGGGCAATACCGCCCTCGAGATGGCCGCGGCGCTGCATTTTCCCGAGAGCCAAGAGGCGCTGCACCCCGCCTTGAAGGACCTCACCCGAAGACTGTTGGAGACTGCCAGCGCAACCGGGCAGAAGCTCGACATCGCCAACGGCCTTTGTCTGACCGGCGGCGGCGTAAGCCCCGAATACAAGAGCTTGCTCGAGAACAGCTACGATGCGGAACTGTTCGCCGGCTCGGTAGACAAGATCAACGCCTGGGTGAACGACAAGACGGAGGGGAAGATCGACAAGATCCTCGAGCAGCTATCCCCCAACTCGGTATGCGTGCTGCTCAACGCGATCTATTTCAAGAGTCTCTGGGAGAGTCAGTTCGAGAAAAGCAATACCCGTAACGCCCCCTTCATGGTGTCGCCCGGCAAAGAGGTGAGTGTTCCGCTCATGTATCAGAAATGCAGCCTCCGGATTCTGCACAAGGAGAAGTTTCAGGCCGCTTCCATCCCGTACAAAGGCGGGAAGATGTCCATGATCATCCTGTTGCCGGACGACGTGGACGGGCTGCCCGCGCTCGAGAAACAGCTGAGCGCACAGAGTCTCGCGCAATGGCTCGGCGAGCTTGACAAGGCGTTCAGTGAGGAGATCAGTTTCTTTCTCCCCAAATACAAGCTTGAAACCGAGTACGACCTCGTGAGCCATTTCAAGGCTCTGGGTATGCTGGATGCGTTCGACTCGAGCGGCAAAGCGGATTTTACCGGCATGGGATGGCGGAAGGGCGAGCTTTGGATTTCCCAGGTCAAGCACAAGGCGTTTGTCGAGGTGAATGAGGAAGGCACGGAGGCCGCGGCCGCCACGGCCGTTGAGATGGTAACCAAACAGGCGGGGCGGCCCCGCGTTTTTCGAGCCGATCACCCGTTCTTGTTCCTGATACGCGATAATGAGACAGGCGCCCTGCTGTTTCTGGGGAGGCTTGTCAACCCCGCCGCGGCGTGAACGCCGGAGCCTCCTATCAAAGGGGGCGTTACACGACGACGGCGGGGCAGGGAGGGAGACACGTCCGCCCTTAGACGCGCAGTTCCCCATTCTCCGTGTTTGGATAGGTCAGCGGGATACGCGGCCCGAGGCATCGCCCCCCATGAGCTTCTCGACCTCCGCGACGCGCACCAGGTTGAAGTCGCCGTGGATCGAGTGTTTCAGGCACGAGGCCGCCACGGCGAAATCAATCGCTTTCTGGGGTTCGCCATAGGTGAGCAGGCCGTAGATGAGCCCGCCGCAGAAGCTGTCGCCCCCCCCGACGCGGTCTACAATGGGCACAATATCGAACGCCGGGCCCTCGTAGAACGCGCCTTCGTGATAGAGCACGCCGCTCCACGTGTTGTGGCTCGCTGACAATGAGCCCCGCAGCGTGATGGCCACCATCTTGAGATTGGGGAACCGCCCGGCGAGCTTCTCGCATACTTGGCGGTACGAGGCCGCATCCACTTTTCCGGCAGTTACGTCAGCGCCCGTGGCCTGGATGCCGAAGACCTTCTCGGCGTCTTCCTCGTTGCCGACCGCCGCGTCGCAAAGCGAGACGAGGCCGGGCATGACCTCACCCGCCTGTTTGCCCCATTTCCAGAGTTTGGCCCGGTAATTGAGGTCGCAGGAAACGGTGAGGCCCATCTCGCGAGCGGTCTTTGCGGCATTGAGACACTCGCGCGCGGCCTCTTCCGAGATGGCGGGGGTGATGCCGGTCCAGTGGAACCATTGTGCGCCGGCAAACACCCTCTTCCAATCAATGGCGCCGGCGGGGATTGTCGCAATGGCGGATTTCGCGCGGTCGTAGATGACCTTGCTCGCCCGCTGGACGGCGCCCGTCTCGAGGAAATACAGGCCCAGGCGTTCGCCGCCGCGAACAACGTGGTCCACGCCTATGCCGTATTGCCGCAGGAAATTGAGGCAGGCGTCGCCGAGCTCGTTGGCGGGCAGGCGCGTCACGAACTGCGTGGGGACGCCAAACTGGGCCAGAGACGCCGCCACGTTGGCCTCGCCGCCCGCGAACGTCACCTCAAACTGCCGGTTCTGTATGAAGCGCTCGTGGGCAGGCGTCGCCAGGCGCATCATGATTTCCCCGAAAGTTACCACGGTCTTCATCGGAAACTTCCCTATAATCGAAATTCTCCGCCATGAAACACCGTACGAACAATGGCACAACAGCGGGTGGGAAGCAAGTGACGATTCAGAGCAGGAGACTGGCGGAAGGTTGTCAATGTGCGTCGCGGCGATTGAAACGCCTGCCATGCTCTGCTTTAATCACTCGGGGGAACGAGGCACGTCTTGGAACCCGAACACGAAGAGGAGCGCCTGCGGTAATGCGCGGGACCATCGCAACGATAGCCTTCCTGCTGTGGATGACATGCCCTGCGGCGGCCCTGGTGCAATCCGGGAAGGTCAACGAAACCGGCTTTACGGTTTATGCGCCCGACTGGACGTGGCAGAAGTGCGACATCAATATCCTTATCGTATTCGAGAACCCGGCGCCGCACCCGGTCGCGCACACCGTCGAACTTGTGGTGCCGGTGGCGTTCAAGGCTCACTTCGGCTATGCGGGTGCGGCGTCGATTCCGTCGGGCGCGCTGACGCGCACTGTCACCGTGCCTGCCAACGAAACCGCCCGCACGGCGATCACCAAGATCACCGCCCTGGACGGATTTCCCCTCCAACTATATCCCTTGTCGCTGCGCATCGCACAAGAAGGCGGAGCCGGTGAACAGGAAATTGCGTATTCAATGCAGACCGTGCGAGGGGCAGCGGTCAATCCTGGTAAGTGGGCGTTGTATCTCCCGGTGGGCGTCGCGCTGGCGTTTTGCCTCGTGTTCGTACTGGTGATTCGCCGGTTTGCGGCGCCGGGCGCGTGGAGACGTCCCAACGAACCTGTAACCCCGACAAACGACAGGCCCGCCTGGGTGGAGCAGGAGCCCTGATGGCCGAGCAGCGGAAAACCACGCATGAGACGGCAGCCCCCTGGAGCCTGAAAGCGGCGCCCCTGGGCTGGCGGTCCATTCTGCTTCTGGGCACGGGCTCGGTCATTGCATCGTTCTACATCGGCACGGGCGACATCACCGTCGCCACCAATATGGGCGCGTTGTTTGAATACAAGTTGTGGTGGACCTATTTCGTGCTCGGCATCGCCGCGTGGGCGCTGATCGACATGTCCGCGCGTTATTTCCTGCAATTCGGGCGCACGCCCATGTGCATGTTCAAAGACGTGCATCCGGCATTTACCATTTACATGTTTCTCGCCGTGGTGGTGTGCGCGACGTTCGGCTCGTACAACCAGTGGAGCGCATGCGCCCTGGTGATCACGGGCTTCGCGCCGGGCGTGCCCATCGAGGTAGCCGGCGCATTGGCGGCGGGCGCCGGCCTGGTCTTTCTGCTCACGGGGGCATACAAACGGGTCGAGTACGTGTTCACCGCCGGCCTTATCGTCCTGATCGTGTGTTTTTTCGGCTCGGCGTTCATGGCGGGCATCAACTGGAAAGACGCCGCGGCCGGTCTCGTGCCCAACGCCCCCGGCAAGGGCTGGGAAAACCTCATGTCGTCCAATGCGGGCAGCATCATCAACGCCTGGCTCATCATTATCTACCCTTACACTATGATCGAGCGCGGATGGTTTTCGGACCGGCTTCAGGGAAAGGTCAACATTCTCCACCGCGCGCGGCTCGACTACGGGTGGGGCATCCTGGCGGCGGGCGTGGTCGCACTGCCGCTCATGGCTACCGCCGCGGCCGTGCTGCATCCCTTCGGGATCGTGCCCCGCAACGACATGGACATGTCGATCCTCCTTGAACCGTTCGCCGGGCGCTTCAGCACAACGTTCTTCCTCGCCGGGCTGTTTATCGCCGCATGGACCTCCGGCATCGGGTGGTGGGTGTGCGGATGCTACGCGCTCCTCGACATCTTCAATCTGCCGATCAAGCTCGATTCGAAACCGATGCGGGTCGGCCTCGTGCTGTTCTTTATCCCCTCGACGCTCCTTCTGCTTCTGCGCATCAACCCCTTTTACCAGATGCTGATCTTCACCGCGTTCCTGTCGCTGGTCTTTCCCGTGATCGGCCTCGTGATGCTCTGGCGCGTCACCCGCCGCGACATGGGCTATTTCCGCTGGTCGCTCCAATCGTGGAAAGGCCGCGCCGTTGTCGCGGGTGACCTGTTCGCCATCGCCCTGAGCATCTACGTGGGAGTATATATGGGCTGGACTCAAATCGGCTCCGTGTTCCTGACGCGGTGAGGGTCGGAATACACCAGGCCCCAGGCAGAGGGCTGCCGCTGTCGTGTGCTCTCCTGACCACGCCACTGTTGCGGCCGCAAGGTCTCCCATCTAGAGAATGCAGGCGAGCTCCCTTCAATCCTGATGGTCTCATGAGCACCTTACTCATGACGTCTTAGGCTGCGCTGAAAAACAGTCTCTGCCGCCCCTTGCGGGGCTGGAATGTGGGCGTTCTTGATCCCAGGGCTGCGCCACGCGTACCGCGTGGCTGGCCCTGGGCTACGGCCTTCAGCCCCTGCGGGGCTGGGGAGACGGTCCTGGGCTACGGCCTTCAGCCCCTGCGGGGCTGGGGAGACGGTCCTGGGCTAC
>DAOLNV010000003.1:156445-172346 GCA_035416745.1 Candidatus Hydrogenedentota bacterium
GTCCTGGGCTACGGCCTTCAGCCCCTGCGGGGCTGGGGAGACGGTCCTGGGCTACGGCCTTCAGCCCCTGCGGGGCTGGGGAGACGGTCCTGGGCTACAGCCTGCCGCCCCTTGCGGGGCTGGAATGTGGGCGTTCTTGATCCCAGGGCTGCGCCACGCGTACCGCGTGGCTGGCCCTGGGCTACGGCCTTCCGCCCCTGCGGGGCTGGGGAAGGGCTTCCAAGCCTTGACCGGGGGTGCCATGCATGGGACCTATGACCCTCACACGGCGCGTAAATCCCTCCGCCGTGGTGTGGCCTCCGGACCACGCCACGTCTGTGACCCTTCGCTGTGGTGTGGTCTCCGGACCACGCCACGCCTGTGACCCTCCGCTGTGGTGTGGTCTCCCGACCAAGCCACGCCTGTGACCGCAAGGCCTCCGGTTCCTGGTCATTTCACGTTCCCTGACCAGGCAAGACATGTGCAGGACGCTCATGCTGCTTCGGAATCAGGCCTAACGGGAAACGCCTCAAATCCTGTTCACCGGTCAACGTTGTCAAAGGAGTCTTTCCTGGTACCGCTTGGCGGCCGACCTTTGCCGCAGAACTGCGCCCACGGAAAGACAACATCTCCTCAGCGGACTGGGTGCTCTCCATGGTTTTACCTCCGTATGCTTGGAGAAAGCGCAAGGCAATGGTATGCTTTGATTCTTGAACGGTGCTCCAGTCCGTACCTGTACGGAGTTTCTCTCATGGGGAGGGCAAATGCATGACAACGCTGGTCGCGCTCATGACCGTGTATGCCGCATCGGAAACGCTGGCGCATCCGCCGTTTCCGGAACATGGACTCGACTTCAACACGCCTGCCATGACGTGGGACGAGGCCCTGCCCCTTGGCAACGGCATCATGGGCGCGCTGCTGTGGGGCGATGGCGCGCCGTTGAACATCTCCCTTGACCGCACCGACCTGTGGGACCTGCGCCCCGTGCCGGAGTTTCAGTCGGAGGACTATTCCTATGCCGTCATGCGTGAATGGGAAAAGGCAGGCCGCTACGAGGAACTGGCCAAGATGTACGAACTGCCCTACCACCGGCCCGCGCCCACCAAGATCCCGGCGGGACGCCTGACCCTCGCTTTTGAGAATGCCGCGTTCAGGAATACGCGCCTCGACCTGGCCACCGCGACAGGGAGCGCTTCGTTCGGCGATGGCGCGCATGTCACGGCTTGGATTCACGCAACCGCTCCTCTAGGAGTGCTCGAGATCGAGGCCAGGTCTCTCATCAGACCGGAGCTGGTGGCGCCCCTGTTTGGAGGCAAGGAGCACGTCCAGTCAGAAATCGCTATCGAGGCCGGCGAACTGGCGCAGCTTGGATATGGCCCGCCGCAGGAAACCTCAGGAGACCAGTTCGCGGCGTACGAGCAGGAAGGCTGGGGCGGATTCCGTTTCTCCGTGTACGTGGGCTGGCGCTTCGATGAAGGCGCGGGCAAAACCACCGTCGTCTGGACGGTGGCCTCGAGTTTCGAGGGGGACGAGCCCATGGCCATCGCGAAGGCCCGGGTGGAGAAAGCCCTTGACGGCGGCTTGAACGCCCTGCGGACGGAGCATCTCGAGTGGTGGCGCGCTTTCTGGGACCGCACGTGGCTTCGCGTGCCCAATCCCCGCATTGAGCGCCAGTGGTACCTCGACACATACAAACTGGGCGCTGCGGCGCGGCCCGATGCGCCGCCCGTGAGCCTGCAAGGGCCCTGGACCGCCGACAACGGCAAACTGCCGCCGTGGAAAGGCGATTACCATCACGACCTGAACACCCAGATGACCTATTGGCCCTGTTACAGCGGTAATCGTCTCGAAGCCGGCCAGGGTTTTGTCGACTGGTTGTGGGAGCACCGCGATAATTGCCGCGCATGGACCCGCACTTTCTTTGATATGCCGGGACTGGCCGTCCCCATGACCACCGACCTCCACTGCAACCAGATCGGCGGGTGGCGCCAGTACACCCACTCGGCGATGATGGGCGCGTGGCTCGCGCAACATTTCTATTGGCAATGGAAATACAGCGGCGACCCGGACTTCCTGCGCGGGCACGCCTACCCGTACGCGCGCGAGTGCGCCGTATTCGTCGAGGCCGTCACCAGCGAACGCGACGCAAAGGGCCTGCGCACCTTGCCATTGAGTTCGTCGCCCGAGTTCTACGACAACAAGCCCGAGGCCTGGTTCCCGACGATTACGACGCATGACCTCTCGCTGTGCCGCTGGCTGTTCGGCGCGGCCGCGGAAATGGCGGACCTGTTGGGCGAAAAAGAAGACGCCGCGCACTGGCGCGGGGTGCTTTCCGAGTTCCCGCAGTTGTTTCGGGGCGAAAACGGCGCTCTCCTGGTCGCCGAAAACCATCCGCTGCCGTTTTCCCACCGGCATCACTCGCACCTCATGGCCATCTATCCGCTCGGGCTCGTGGACTGGGCGAACGGGGAGGAAGACCAGCGCACCATGCGCGCCTCAATCGAGGAACTCGAGAAATTCGGTCCGGGCGCATGGGTAGGGTTCAGCTACACGTGGCTGGCCAGTCTGGCCGCCCGTGCGCGTGACGGCGAACGCGCCGGGAAAGCCCTCGACATCTTCGCGGAGGCCTTCGTGTTGCGGAGCAGCTTCAATGCCAACGGCGACCAGACCGGGAAGGGATACAGCACCTTCACGTACCGCCCGTTTACGCTCGAGACCAATTGCTCGAACGCTTCCGGCCTCCAGGAAATGCTGCTCCAGAGCCACACGGGCGTGATCGATGTGTTTCCCGCCATCCCCGCTGATTGGGCCGACGTGGCCTTCCACAATCTGCGGGCACAGGGCGCATTCCTGGTATCGGCCGAGAAACGCGACGGGAAAATGGTTTCCTTGAGGGTCCAGGCCGAACGCGGGGGAGTTGCACGCCTCCGCCTTCCCGGCACAGACACCATAAAAACCTTCGAACTCGCTCCGGGCGCTTCGATAGACGTGTTAACCACGGGATAAGTCCAGCTATCACTTGACTTGCGTGATGCACTCAGCCGGATGGCTGGTGAATTTGTGACAGATCAGCACGAATTCTGAATAAAGGGCCGCTCTTCACGTGTTTACTGCTCAGTACAGTTAAAGCATAGGCACATAGAACGATATGAAAATGGAACCAGCAAGGGTACAAGCTCTTTCTGTTGAGATGTGGGATGCGAATGTGGCAACATGGCATGCTTTTTTCACCATTGAATCTATTTTCAATAGAATTGGCGATAGACCACCTGGACAATCCAGCTGCCGGGCATTCGTGACACAATCCACAAGAATCCAATGTCTAAGGTAGTACCCAAGGGGGATTGATTGAGCACATGGCTGTACACAAGATAAAGAAAGGCTTGAATCTTCCTATTGCCGGCGAGCCGCGGCAGGAAATCGAAGCCGCTCCGCAGCCCACGCACGTGGCCGTCGTGGCAGCTGACTATCCGGGCATGCGCCCGACCATGCATGTCCAGGAAGGTGAAACAGTTAAGCGCGGCCAGTTGTTGTTTGAGGACAAAAAGACGCCCGGTGTGCGCTATACGGCCCCGGGGGCGGGCAAAGTTGCCGCGATCAGTCGCGGCGACCGCCGCGCCCTCCAGACCGTCGTCATCGAACTGAGCGAAAACGAGCGACGCGGCTCGATGACAGACGAAGATTATGCCGTCTTTGAATCGTTCCGGGACAAGGCGCCAGCCACCCTCAAGCGCCAGGAACTCATCGACCTTCTCGTCGAATCGGGCCTTTGGACAACGTTGCGGACCCGCCCCTTCGGCAAAGTCCCCGCAATTGACGCGACGCCTCATTCGATTTTCGTCACGGCCATTGATACCAATCCCCTGGCGCCTTCGGTCGAGAAAACGCTCGAAGGCAAAGAACAGGACTTTGGAAACGGTCTTCTCGTTCTTGCACGCCTGACGGAGGGCACCACCTACTTGTGCAAACAAGCCGGGGCGAAGATACCGGCCTCGGCGAATCTCGGTATCGCAATCGAGGAATTCGAAGGCCCCCATCCCGCAGGGCTGCCGGGCCTCCATATTCACTTGCTGGACCCGGTGCACCGGGAGAAGACGGCGTGGTATATCGATTACCAGAGCGTGATCTCGATCGGACGGCTTTTTTTGACGGGCAAGCTCGATGTCGAACGCGTGATCTCGCTCGCCGGTCCTATGGTGAAAGACCCGCGCCTGCTGAAGACCCGCGCCGGGGCTTCGACCGACGCTCTGGTCGCGGGCCAACTCCGCGATGGCGAGGTGCGGGTTATCTCGGGGTCCGTTTTGTCGGGCCGGCAGGCGCAGGGCGGCGTGCACGGCTACCTGGGATTGCGCCACCACCAAATCAGCGTGTTGGAAGAAGGGCGGCACCGCGAATTCCTGGGATGGATGATGCCGGGGTCGAACACGTTCTCGGTGCTCAACCTGTTTGTTTCGAGGCTGATCCCGAGCAGGCGATTCGCGTTTACCACGAATACGCATGGTGCGGAGCGCGCCATGGTGCCCATGGGCAGCTATGAACGCGTGATGCCCATGGATATTCAGCCCACGTACCTGCTGCGCGCATTGATTGTTCACGACATCGAAGAGGCGGAGAAGCTCGGCTGCCTCGAACTCGATGAAGAAGATCTCGCGTTGTGCACCTTCGTGTGCCCGTCCAAATACGAATATGGCCCCATTCTTCGCGAGAATCTGGACCTTATTGAGAAGGAAGGGTAATGAACGCCATACGGAAACTCCTCGACAAACAGGCCAAGCATTTCGAGCAGGGCGGCAGGCTCGAAGCGCTTTACCCTTTGTGGGAAGCCGGCGACACCTTCCTGTTCTCCTTAGGCAAGGTGACGCGGAACGCCTCGCACGTGCGAGATGGCGCCGATCTCAAGCGCATCATGATCACGGTGGTCGTCGCGCTGCTTCCGTGCATGTTCATGGCGATGTACAACACCGGGTATCAGGCTCAGCTTGCCGTGCAGCACGGGGCAGCCATGTGGGACGGCTGGCAGACCGCGGCGTTCAATGCGCTCGGTTTTGACCTTGTCAAGGGCGGATTCTTCGCATGCGTGGTATACGGGGCGCTGTTCTTCATCCCTGTCTATATCGTGACGCTAGCGGCGGGCGGGACCGCGGAGGTCATCTTCTGTATCGTACGCAAACACGAGGTAAACGAGGGGTTTCTGGTTACCAGCGCGCTGTTTCCGTTGATTCTTCCCGCCACGGTCCCGTTATGGCAGGTCGCGCTCGGCATTCTTTTTGGCGTCATCATCGGCAAGGAAGTGTTCGGCGGGGTGGGCATGAACATATTCAACCCAGCCTTGACGGCTCGTGCGTTTCTCTACTTCGCCTATCCAGCCGAGATATCAGGCGATAACGTCTGGATTGCCGCGCAAACCAGTGCCGACGGCTACAGCGGCGCCACGTGGCTCGCCGTCATGAAGGAATCGGGCATGGAAGGCCTGCGCAACGGCCTGGGCGAATTGCGCGGCGGCATCACCTGGTGGGAGTCGTTTATCGGCCTCGAACCGGGCTCGATGGGTGAGACCTCGGCGCTGTTCTGTCTCATTGGCGCGGCGATACTCATCGCCACCCGGGTGGCTTCGTGGCGCATCATGCTGGGCGGTCTGCTGGGGGCCACCATTTCGGCAATGCTCTTCAACACTCTTGGAAAGGACCCCTCGTCCGTGTACGCCGTGCCGTTCTATTGGCATTGGGTGTTGGGCGGATTCGCCTTCGCCATCGTGTTTATGGCCACGGACCCGGTCTCGGCCCCGTTTACCGATAAAGGCAAGTACATCTACGGATTCCTCATCGGGTTGCTCGGCATCCTGATACGCGAAGTGAACCCGGCCTATGCGGGCAGTTGGATGCTGTCCATCTTGTTCATGAACATGTTCTCGTCGACCATCGATCACTACGTGGTGCGAGCGAACATCAAGAGGAGGTTGGCGCGCAATGCAGCGTAGCGGGTCACTGTATACCCTCGGGTTCGCCGGCGCCATGTGCGTGATTTGCGCGGTGCTGGTGTCCTCATCCGCCTATTTCCTGCGAGGCCCCCAGGAGCGCAACAAGGTCCTCGACCGCCAGCGTCAGGTCCTGAGCGTCGCGGGGCTCATGAAGAATGGTGAAAACCTGTCGGCGGAACAGGTGCAGCAGCGGTTCGAGGAATCGATCGAAAAGCGGTTTGTGAATATCGAGACGGGCCAGGCCTTGACTTCGGAGGAGTTCCAGAGCCAGACGGGCCTCGACCCGCGCAGCTACGATTCGCGGGAAGCCAGCACCAATCCGGCGCTCAGCAAGGCCGCACCGGCAAACAACATGGCCCGCGTCATCCGGATTCCGAATTACGCGATCGTCTATTACGTTGTCGAGGGCGGGCAGCCCGCCGAAATCGTGTTGCCCATCGTCGGCAAGGGGCTGTGGTCCACCATGTACGGATTCCTGGCTCTCGACAAAGACACGCGCACCATTCGCGGGATAACGTTCTACGAGCACGGCGAAACCCCCGGCTTGGGCGGCGAGGTCGACAACCCGAAGTGGAAAGCCCAATGGGTCAACCGTAAAGCGTACGACGAGAATTGGACTCCCCAAATCACGGTGATCAAGGGGCAGGCCGGGTCTCCGGACGAGAATCCGTACAAGGTTGATGGTTTGTCTGGGGCGACGCTTACGAGCCGCGGCGTCGGCAATCTGGTTCGGTTTTGGCTGGGTGAAGACGGTTTCAAGCCGTTCCTGGAGCAATTCCGAAAACAAGGGAGCGCAGCCTGATGGGTATGGGACTTGACAAGGCGGACCGGAAAATACTGCTCGATCCGATTTTCAACAACAATCCGATCGCCCTGCAGGTGCTGGGCATCTGCTCTGCGCTGGCGGTGACCACCAAACTTGACACGGCCCTCACCATGTGCGCCGCCTTAACATTCGTGACGGCCTTCTCCAACCTGTCGGTCAGCCTTGTGCGCAACAGCACTCCTCACACGATCCGCATGATCGTCCAGATGACGATCATCGCCTCGCTGGTTATTGTGGTGGACCAGTTTCTCCGGGCGTATCTGTTCGACGTCAGCAAACGGCTGTCGGTGTTCGTAGGCCTCATCATCACCAACTGCATCGTCATGGGCCGCGCCGAGGGCTATGCGATGCAGCACGGTCCGAAGGCCAGCTTCCTCGACGGGATCGGCAACGGGCTGGGTTACAGCATGATCCTTCTGCTGCTCGGGTTCTTCCGGGAGCTGCTGGGAAGCGGCAGCCTTTTCGGCCACCAGGTGTTTGCGCTCAAGCGCGACGGCGGGTGGTACGAGCCTAACGGGTTGATGCTGCTTACTCCGAGCGCCTTCTTCATGATCGGCCTTTTCATCTGGGCGCTGCGCACCTGGAAGCCCGAACAGCGCGAGGAGGAATGACCCATGGTCGGTTTGGAACATTACCTGAGCCTCTTCACCAAGTCGGTGTTCATTGAGAACATGGCCCTGGCATTCTTCCTGGGCATGTGCAGCTTCCTCGCGTGCTCGAAGAAGGTGGAAACCGCCACAGGCCTGGGGATTGCGGTCGTGATTGTGCAGGCTATCACCGTGCCCATGAACCAGCTGGTCTACAGCTTCCTGCTGCGGAAAGGCGCTCTGACGTGGGTTTCCGCCAGCATGGCTGAAGTCGACCTGTCGTTCCTGGGGTTCCTGACCTATATCGGCACGATTGCCGCCGCGGTGCAGCTGCTCGAGATGACCCTCGACCGGTATGTGCCGTCCCTGTATGTCGCGCTAGGGGTATTTCTGCCGCTGATTACCGTGAACTGCGTCATCATGGCCGGCTCGTTATTCATGGTCGAGCGGGACTACACCTTTGCCGAGAGCGCGGTGTTCGGGGTGGGCTCGGGCGCCGGTTGGGCACTGGCGATCGTGGCGTTGGCGTCGATACGCGAGCGCATGAAATACAGTAATGTGCCGCCGGGACTGCGGGGTCTGGGCATTGCGTTCATTCTCACCGGGTTGATGGCCATGGGGTTCATGACCTTCTCCGGCATCCAACTGTAAGAAAGAGCCGCCCGGGCGGCCTGAGAAAACGCTAGGAATTTGGGGTTATGCAGATCATCCTCCTTGGCTTGTTGATGTTCAACGTCGTCATTCTGAGTCTGGTGGTCATTCTGATGGTCGCCAAGGCGAAGCTCGTGAGCAGCGGCCAGGTGAGCATCGAAGTTAACGGCGACCCCGAGAAAACGCTGAAGGTCCCGGCGGGCTCGTCATTGTTGAGCACCCTGGCTAACCAGCAGATCTATCTCCCGTCGGCGTGCGGCGGCAAAGGCACGTGCGGGGTATGCAAAGTGAAAATTCACCAGGGCGGCGGCGCCATGCTGCCAACCGAGCAAGGCCACATCTCGCGCGGCGAAGCCCGCGAAGGCATGCGCCTCTCGTGCCAGGTGAAGGTCAAGAACGACCTCAAGATCGAAGTGCCGCCTGAAGTATTCGATATTCGCAAGTGGCACTGCACGGTCCGGTCCAACCGTAACGTTGCCACCTTCATCAAAGAGCTCGTGCTCGAGCTGCCCGAGGGCGAGGAAGTCCCCTTCCGGGCCGGAGGCTACATCCAGATGGAATGTCCGCCTCACACGGCCTACTTCAAGAACTTCGATGTTGAACAACAGTTCCGGGACGACTGGGACAAGTACGGCCTCTGGGACCTTGTCTCCCGCTGCGATGAAGTGGTTACGCGCGCGTATTCCATGGCCAATTACCCCGACGAAAAGGGGATCATCATGCTGAACATCCGCATTGCCACTCCTCCTCCGCGCGCGCCCGAGGGCACGCCGCCCGGCATCATGTCCTCGTACATCTTTAACCTGAAGCCGGGCGATGCGGTCACGATCTCGGGGCCCTATGGAGAGTTCTATGCCCGGGACACCCGCGCCGAGATGGTGTTCATCGGCGGCGGCGCGGGCATGGCCCCCATGCGCTCGCACATTTTCGACCAGTTCAAGCGCATCCGTACCACGCGCAAGGTGAGTTTCTGGTACGGCGCTCGCAGCCTGCGCGAGGCGTTCTATGTTGAAGATTTCGACGCGATACAGGCCCAAAACGACAATTTCACTTGGACGCTGGCTCTTTCAGAGCCTCTGTCCGAAGACAAATGGGAGGGGCCGGTCGGGTTCATTCACCAGGTACTTCTGGACAGCTACCTCAGCAAGCACCCCGCGCCCGAAGACAATGAATACTACATCTGCGGGCCGCCCGTGATGAATACCGCCGCTATCAACATGTTGCAGGACCTTGGGGTCGAACAAGAGAACATCATGTTCGACGATTTCGGGCTGTGATGGTAGAAAGAGGTCTATCGATGCCTACCGTTCCGCGGCACGCCGGCTGGATGCGTGGCCCTCTCCCAAGCAGGGAAGCAAGGTTCGGGTTTCCGCACGGTTGTTCCCGCTGGCGGGTCGCCACGGCCCTGGTCATCCTGCTGCTGGCGTGCGCGGGGTGCCGTGACAGGGTGCCGATCCACGAACGCGTCCCCGAGTTCTCCGGTACGACCATGGGAACGGTCTACAAGGCGAAGGTGATGTTGCCCGACCCCGCCGGAACGGACCTGACCGCCTTGCAACACTTGATCGAGGCCGAACTCGAGGGCGTGAATGCCGCGATGTCCACGTACTTGCCGGATTCCGAACTCTCGCGGTTCAACACGCATGCCTCGACCACCCCTTTCCCCGTTTCGGCCGCCACTCTCGACGTGTTTCGGCTTGCCCTCGAGATTAGCGAGCGCACGAACGGGGCGTTCGACATCACCGTCGGGCCTCTTGTGAACGCGTGGGGCTTCGGACCCGGCGACGTTCCCGAGAACCCGCTGAGCGACAATGAGATACAGGCGTTGAAAGAACACGTTGGCTACCAGAAAGTCACCATTGATCCTGTGGCCTCGACCGTGCGGAAGGACGACCCAGCGCTTTACTGTGATCTTTCGGCCATCGCCAAAGGATACGGCGTAGACCGCGTGTGTGCCGCCCTCGAAAACGCCGGTTTCCACGACTACATGGTGGAAGTCGGCGGCGAAGTGCGGACTGGCGGGCTTAACGGCGAAGGGGCCCCGTGGCGGATTGGCGTCGTGCGTCCTGACGCTCTCCTGGGCGATGTGGAGACCGTCGTGCCCATGAGCGGTTGGTCCATGGCCACATCCGGCGACTATCGCAACTTCTACGAACGGAACGGCGTCCGCTATTCCCACGAGATCGATCCCCATACCGGCAGGCCCATTTCGCATAATCTGGCGTCGGCGAGTGTTATTCATAAAGAATGTGCGGTCGCTGACGGGTACGCGACGGCCCTCATGGTTATGGGGCCGGAAGAAGCCTTGCATTGGGCCAATGAGAATGACATGGCCGCGTTCTTCATAGTCCGCACGGCGGACGGCCATTTTCGCGACATAGCGACGAAGGCCTTCGAGCAGTTCATGGCCCAAGCTGGAGAATCGCGCTCCAGCTCTGGCCAGCCCTCTCCGGAAAGGAGGGAATAACGATGTTGATGACGATCCTCCTGGCAATTGGCGTATTTGCCTTCATGATGGCGGCCCTGGCGTTGGGATACATTATCTCCGGCCGGTGTATTTCGACGAGCTCTTGCCATGCTCCCCGGGTAACGCGCGCCGACGGCGAGGTAACCTGCCAGGTCTGTGGCCGGACTCAGTCCCCTCCCGCGCAAATCTCCGGGGATACCAATGCCCGCCCCGGGTCCGTTTCTTGACCCTGCCGGCGTCGAGCGCCTCGCTTGGCCTCAGCGCTCCGAAGCAATCCCCTCTTGAAAGCAGCATCTCGCGCACGCGTGTTTTTTCACAGGAGAGCGGAATATCTTGGCGCGGGTCCGCGTTTTATATGCGGGGTAGTAAGCAGTGTATCAGTGGCGCGGCGGCGTTTTTGAAAAAGAGATGCAGAGCGCCGTGGGTAGGGTGTTAGAAGCGCCTATGACAAGAATGCCTGCCGCGTCATCTTTTGCAGGGCTGGGTTTTGCGGGCATCTAACGAAGTATTCGACGTTGGAAGGGTACGGAGAATCATGAACTCGCGAGGCCAAGATGAAAGAAGCGCTCAGGCGTTTATCTCCGACGATGAGGTCATCCGGGACCTCTTGCGGCGGTCAGCGGGGGCTGCCGAGACGATATCCCCCAACGAAGCGCTTACTCTTGAACAAACAGTCGAGGTTTTGCATCGGATACGTTCCCGGCAGCGCCCGGGAAGTTTCGTGTCTCAGTACCTCGACACCCGGCACAGCCTGTAATTGTGAAAGAACGGGGCATGACCGGGCATAACGGTCCGGGACCCAGCCTCTGAATTCATTATATGCGGCATCGGGTCAAAGACCATGCACCCTGCCAAAACCCTCTCACCTTATGGTCTCCTTTCCCCATCGCGCTTGGGCGCTTGCTGTTCGAGGGGACGGGTGGCGAACTGGGCTGCGGCGCCGGCGCCGGCCAGTACGGCCCAGCAGGCGACCCCGACCCAGCCTTCCCGGACAGCGAGCACGGTTTCGCTGGGCTGTCCGAGGGAACCGGGCCCGGCCAGGAAGAATATGATGCCCGAGACCACCATCCAGGCGCCGATGGCGGCGGTCGCGAGGATAACAATGGTACGCCGGAGGAGCAGGGCCAGGACTCCCCCTATGCCGCCCGCTGCAAGGACCACCCAGGGCATGTAGGATTCTTGCCTGCCCGCTGTAAGGTGCATAGCCACCACAAGAACCCCCAGCACGCCGAGCAGAAAGATCCCGCTCCGCACCAGAAAAGCAAGGGCTATGGCCCCACAAATCCCACCCAGGACGCCGGAGATGACGATGGCGATGACGTGTCCCTTGCCGAGCCAAGCGGCAAGCGCGGCGGCTACTGCGCCCGCCAACAGAAAACCGGTCAATATGATGACGAAGCGCAATGTCCGGTAACCCAGGAAACAATACAGAGTTCCGATGGCGATGGCGATTGCGACAGCCCCGTTGCTTGCGGTAAGGGGCAGGTCCTCGAAAGCGGGAAGACGCCATGTTGTATCCATGTCAACCATTCTGCACCGATCCTGATGAGCCTGTCCAAGAAAGTCAATGCGGCCTTCAGATAAGCCGGGGGGGCGGCGCGCGCGAGAAATGTGGCCTAAGTATGCTAGACTATATGAGATAGGTCCGGGGGCGGGTCCACGAGGAGCTAGACTGCATGCACGCTTCCGATGCAAAGTGCTTGAAAGGGGTAGATGCCGTGGCCGGTGTCATTCGCAAAGCGCGTTTAGGCGACATGGCAGGAGTGAAGGTGTTGATCGACGCGGCCGTCGTTGACGATGCCGTGTTGCCGCGCACGCTCATCGAATTGTGCGAGAATGTTCGGGATTTTCACGTATACGAAGAAGATGGTCAATTGCTTGGTTGTTGCGCTCTCCACGTGGATATGCAAAACTTGGCGGAGGTGCGGTCGCTCGTTGTGCACGAGAGCCGCCGCGGTTCGGGTATTGGCTCGGCCATGTTGCGGGCATGCCTCGGGGAGGCCGGCGCTTTGGGCGTCGAACGGGTCTATGCCCTTACGCGCAGTCCCAAGTTCTTCGAGCGTGAGGGCTTCGGCTACATTGACAAGCACGAGCTTCCCAGTAAAGTGTTCCGGGATTGCGTGCGTTGTCCCCGGTTTCCCGATTGTGATGAACTGGCGGTGATTCGGACCGTCGCCGGCTAATAGACGCTAGAAAGGCACACGTTATGGCAGTAGAGATGCGGCTGGGATTTCTTGGGTTCGGCAACATGGGGCGCGCCATTGCGGGCGGCCTGATCGAGCGGCAGACCATGCGCCCCGGGCAGTTGGCCACATTCGATGTGGACG
Source organism: Candidatus Hydrogenedentota bacterium (assembly GCA_035416745.1). Lineage (NCBI taxonomy): Bacteria > Pseudomonadati > Candidatus Hydrogenedentota > Candidatus Hydrogenedentota bacterium. Next base: position 169,260 of record DAOLNV010000003.1, read on the forward strand.
AAGCAAAGCGGGCTGCTGCCCAGGCAATGGGTATGAAGGCGGTTTCGTCGGCGGAAAGCCTGGCGGAAGCGTGCGACGCCCTTATGGTAGCGGTGAAACCGCAGAATGCGGCGGAAGCGCTTGAACCTCTGGCGGGGAAGCTGGCTCCCAGCGCGCTCGTCATCTCGATTTGCGCCGGTCTGTCGACGGCGTTCTTTCAGGAACGGCTTGGCAGTGGGCGCCGCGTTATCCGGGTGATGCCGAACACGCCGGCTCTGGTTGGCGCCGGCGCGGCGGCGGTCGCCCCGGGCAAAAACTGTGTTCAAGAGGATATCGATTTCGCGAAGGCCATCTTCGAATCGGTAGGGCTGGTGCAGATCGTGCCTGAAAGCGCCATGGACGCCGTGACGGCATTGAGCGGCAGCGGGCCGGCCTACTTCTTCTACATGGTCGAGTGCCTGGTTCGGGCTGCTCAGGAAGAAGGGCTTACGGAAGAGCAAGCCACGGAATTGGCCAAGCAGACGGCATTGGGCGCGGGGCGGCTCCTGCTGGAATCGGGCGAAAGCGCCGGCGTTCTGCGCCAACGGGTCACTTCGAAGGGGGGCACGACGGAAGCAGCGTTGCGGGCTTTCAAGGAACATGGGTTTGAGGAAGCCATTCGGGCGGGTGTGGCCGCTGCGGCCGCCCGCTCCCGGGAGTTGGGCCGTTAGATGAACGAGAAAACAGAAGAACCGGGAACCGTCAAGAAGGATCGCATGATCACCAAGGCTCTTGGCGAAGAAATCGCGATCACTCCCAGCGACATCTACAACCAGGATTTCAAGCGCGCCATGCTTGGCGGCTATGAAACCCGGCAAGTGGATGCGTTTCTTGAGCGCGTGGCCGACATCATCGATCGGCTGCTCGGCCAGATCCGCCATCTGCGGGAAAAGGTCGATGAGCAGCGCGCCGCCATAGACGAGTACCGTGAAATCGAGAAGACGCTGCGGAGCGCTCTTGTCAGTTCGCAGAAGTTCAGCGAGGACATTCTTGCATCCGCGAAGCGCGAGGCCGAATCGCTTATCGAGGAGGGCCGGCTCAAGAAGGCTCAGGCCCAACTCGCGGCGGCGAAGCTGCCCCGCAAACTGGCCCGCGACATCCATGTGCTCGAACAACAGCGCAGCCGTATGCGCCGGGAGATGCTGGCCATTCTCGAAACCCACAAAAACCTGCTCGATAGCCTCATTCCCGGCGAAGACAACGCGCCGGCGGGCTTCTTCGACGCGGGCGTGACCAGCGATACCGGCGAGGATGATGAAGATTCCAACCTCCCCGTCGTCAATATTACCGACCTGTCGGAGGAGCCGGGTGCGGAGACGGGCGGCGCGGCCTCCTTTTCCACGGAAACGGCCGAGTCCGGCGTCCGCCAAGAGGGCTCTGCGTCCCCGCACGCTTCCGGCGTGAGCGAGATGGGGGGGCGGAGCAATGCCGCCGCGAGTTCGGCGGGAATTCCCGCGGAACCCGAAGGCGCTCCGTTGGATTCATCTAAGGGTTCGGGGGGTGCGGAAGCGGCAGAACGTAAGAAGGATTCCTCAAAGTGATCGTGCTGTTACTGGCTGCGGCTGCGGCGGTCGAAACCGAAAGCGTCGATGCCTTCCTCGAGGAACTCGCGGCCAAACGTGACGCGATTCATGTGGTTCGGGCGCAGCTCGAGCGCGAGAACATAACCCCGGACGGTGTTTTCGAGGCGAAGGGCACCATGCTCTATGCCCGGCCGAGGCGGATCGTGTTTCGCTATGAAGACCCTGCCGTAACCGATTTGCTGATTGACGGGCGGCGCATCTACCGCTACGACGAGGACATGGAACAGCTGCAAATCGACGATTTGGACGACGATCCCGCCACGGAAGCTCTCTACCTCGGATTCGAGAATGACTTCGCGCGGCTCCGCGAAGCCTTCGAGGTGTCGTTCTTTATTCCCGAAATAAAGGAAGGCGCCGTCAAGGGGCTTCTCCTCAGACCAAAAAAGAAGACCGGCGAGGACGGGACTGCTACTGCAGCGGTCTTTGATGAAGTGTTTTTGTACTTGCGCGAGGACGATTTTCTTCCCACCAGAGTCATCGTTGTGAATGACGCCGATTCACGCGTGGACATCCGTATGTCGAATTACGAAGTGAACTGCAAGATCGAGCCTGTCGAGTCCCAATTCCAAGTCCCTGAAGGCACGGTAGTTATCGAAAACCAGGAGTCGTACGAAGAGGTTCCTTCAGGCGGTTTGCTTCTTCCGCGCGATCCCGTGGTTCCCGAGACATCCCCGGGCCCCGAGGAGAATCCTCGCCCGTGAAACGTATTGTCCTTGCGTCCGTCTCGCCTCGGCGGCGGGCCCTTCTGGCGGCATTGGGACTCGATTTCGATGTTGTGGCCAGTGGTGCGCCCGAAATTGAGGAAGGGCTGCCCCCTGAGCAACTGGTTGTCATGAACGCGTGCGCCAAATGCGACGAGGTTGCCCGGCGTCTTACCCAGCCCGCTCTGGTAATTGCGGCCGATACCCTTGTTTTTCTGGACAGCCATGTCCTTACCAAACCCGCCAGCCTCGATGAGGCTCGGGAAATGCTGAAGCGTCTTTCCGGCCGCACCCATGCCGTCTTGACCGGCCTCGCTTTGGCTGACACCGCGACCGGGTCCAGGGTCGAGGGATTCGAGCGGACGGAGGTGACGTTTCGTCAGCTGGCTGAAGACGAAATCGCTCATTTCGTGCATGCAGTGCGCCCGGTTGACCGCGCCGGGGCCTATACCGTGGATGGTCCCGGCAGCTTGCTCGTAGCCAGGTACTCGGGGTGCTATCAAAACGTGCTGGGCCTGCCAATCGTCCGGCTGGACATGCTCATGCGGGAGTTGGGCTGCAGTCTATTCGAGCTGATGGATCATACCCGGGCGGATTTTCTGTAGTTTGCGCCGTAGACTCGGAGAGGCTCGTGCGACCGCAACGGCCCCGCGTTTTCCATTGTCGATGCGGCCGCAGTTTTTTGTGTGCGGCGTCCGGCCTTGTGCCGGACGTTGCCGGGGCGAAAAACGCTTGGCGCAAGGCCGGGCGCTACATCGCGGGTTTGCCAGGTTGAGCGGTGTTGT
>DAOLNV010000003.1:172446-184165 GCA_035416745.1 Candidatus Hydrogenedentota bacterium
AAAGAACGCAGGCCTGGATATCCCCGCCACAGCCGGCCTGCCGCCATTCCCAGCGAAGAACCGGCTCGCGAGCGGGGGGTGGCCATGCCGCGCTCTGGACGCGTGTTGAGGCCGTTTGCGGAGGACGCCCAGGGATTCTGTTGACGTCATGGAACTCTCTGGCCTAAAATCCTCTCTTGTGGAGACTGTTACGTGAACACTGTTGAATTTACCGTTCTAGGCGGTGGTTCGGAAATCGGCGCGAATAGCTATCTCGTGAGTGGAGCCGGCACGGACATCGTCCTGGATTGCGGTATACATCCGAAGAAAGAAGGCCTGGAGGCCCTGCCGGATCTGTCGCTTTTGACCCGGGCGCCCGATGTGGTTTTGGTTTCTCACGGGCACGTGGACCATTGCGGGGCGGTTCCCTGTCTGTTACGGCAGTATCCGGGCCTTTTCGTGTACGCGACGCGCCCGACAGTGCCGATTATGGACCGCATGCTGCACAACAGCGTGTCGGTGATGGAAATGCTCGAGCGCAATCAGGGCGTGCGGGGGTACCCGTTGTATAGCCATGAGGACGTGGGATTCGCCCTGCGCCGCACCGATGGCCTCGACACAGGCCACGAGTTTGCGCTTACCTATCAGAGCCCGGTGCGCGCAGAGTTTCGTTCCGCGGGCCATGTCTTGGGCAGCGCCTGCATTCTGCTGCGTTTCCCGGGGCATACGGTGTTCTATACGGGCGATATATGCCTTACCCATCAGGAACTGATGAGCGGGCACGTTCTGATTGAAGACAACATCCAGGTCGATACGTTGATCTGTGAGAGTACGCGGGGCGCCCAGAAGTATGAAGGCGACCGGACCTATGAAGCGGAGATGGAGCGCTTCGCCGTGGAGGCCACCAAAGTGGTCGAATCCGGCGGCGTGGTGCTTGTGCCGGCGTTCGCCTTGGGGCGGAGCCAGGAGCTCTTGAATATCATCGCACGGCTCAAACGGTCCCGCATGATTCCGCGCGTCCCCGTTTACGCTTCCGGGTTGGGGCGGGCCATTTACGAAATCTACAACGATCATCTTGACTACCTGCGTCCGGCAGCCGACTTACGGCCTCTTGACGAATTCGGCAGGGTGGGCAACGTCTGGGAACCCGAGTCCGTTGACGACCTGCTTGACGACCCCTGCATTATTGTGGCGACGTCCGGCATGATGGTCGAGAATACGCCCTCGGCCATGATTGCCAAGGAGATGGTGAAGTCGCGGCGGCATGGCATCTTTTTCGTCGGCTATCTGGATCCTGACACCTTGGGATACCGTCTTTTGCACGCGAACACGGGCGACAAAATGGCTTTCGAGACGCCCGGACGCAACGTCAAGATCCGCCTCGAAAACCGGCAACAGTTCAGCTTCAGCGCCCACGCTTCCCGGGATGATCTCCGGCGCTTGATCGAGCATTTGAATCCCAAGAACATCGTTTTTGTCCACGGCGATCCCGACGCCATCGATTGGATGTCCGCGAACACTAACGGCCAAGCACGGAAATTCGCGCCGATGTTTGGGCAGACCGTCGTCCTCGAGGCGTAACCGTGCCCCGCCGCCGGAACCCCGTGGCAGTGTGGCTTTTGACAACGCTGTGTCTGGGATTCGCCTGGTTTACGCGCCTGATTCCGCTTTCGTGGGCGCGCGCGTTGGGCCGGGGGCTCGCCGTTGTTGCGTATCACGTTGTTCCCCGAATCAAACGGGTCGGGCGCGGTAATCTCGAGCTGGCCTACGCCGGTACGCTCTCTGAGGCAGACAAGGTCGGGATTCTCAGGGAATCCGTGAAGAACGTCGGGATTGTCGCAGCCGAATTCAGCCGCATTCCGTTACTGGTTGATGATGCCTTCTTCCGGCGGTGGGTGCGCGTCGAAGGCGCGGAACACCTCGGGCGCGGTCACGGCGCCATTTTCATCGGCGCGCATCTCGGAAACTGGGAATGGCTGGCCGGGACGTTCGTGCGCCTGGGACTATCCACTGCGGAGGTCGTTCGCCCGTTGCACGACCCGCGCCTGAACGCCTTCATCGATCGTGTCCGCGGCTCGAACGGCGTCAAGACCGTCGAAAAGGCCCAGGCGGGACCCGAAATCCTGAAACTCCTTCGAGAGGGTTGGGCGGTGGGTATCCTTGTTGATCAGAACCCGCACGAAAGCGCGGTTCCCGTGCGCTTCTTCGGCGTCGACACCTGGGGGACCGCCGCTCCGGCCATGTTGGCTGCCCGCGCGAAGGTCCCCGTTCATGCATTGGCCATGATACGCGAAGACGACGGCCGGTACGTGTTGCGGATTACGCCTCCCCTGCCCCTGAAAACGGAAGGAGGCCTGCGGGCCAATCTGCTGGAGAATTCACAACGTTGTCAGGATGCCGTTGAGGCGCTGGTGCGCGAGCATCCCGAGCAATGGTTGTGGATTCACCGGCGTTGGAAACCCCGGCCCCGGTTCGAAAATGAGTGGGCAAGGAAAAAAAAGCAGGCGAAGGCCGGAGAAGAAGGGCAGGGAAACCAATGAAGAGATTGCGATACAGCCGAATACCAGCGGGAAATCTGAACGGATCGGAGCGTTTACGAAACAAAGGAAGACGTCACGGAGGCTTTGCGCGCGCGGCAAGAAAAGCCGGATTCCCCGAAAGGAGTACGTCGATATGGGGCCTATCTCGTCTGTAAAACGCCTGTGTGCGGTTGGAGTGTTGGCCGGCCTCGCGTGTCTTGCTTCTACGGCGCTCCCGGGGACTGTTTCCACGGCCGACTTGCCGTTATATAACAAGGAGGCGGGGCGCTACGGCGGCGACTGGCTGGTGAGGGCGCCGGATGCCGGGGCCGCCGTGTACCGAACGGCGCACGACAACGAGATTGTCCTGAGCAACGGTCTAGTGAGCCGGACCTTTCGTCTCGCACCCAATGCCGCGACGGTCGCGCTCGACAACCTCATCACGGACGAGGCGGTGCTTCGCGGGGTAAAGCCGGAAGCGCGGGTTGCCGTCAACGGCGTCTCCTACGATGTCGGAGGCCTCAAGGGCCAGCCCAACTACGCGTATCTGCAGCCGGACTGGCTCGACGCGTTGACGGCGGACCCGTCCGCGTTTCAGTTCTCGGGGTTTGAAGTTGGTGAACCATCGGAACGGATGGCGTGGAACCGGGTTCGCCATCACGCTCCAGGCGCCGAGTGGCCTCCCGAAGGAGTCTATCTGCGCATGGACTACCACATGCCTGAAACGCACGCTTCGGGGGAAGCGAGGCCGGACATTCGCGTGTCGGTGCATTACGAGTTGTACGACGGGGAGCCGGTTATGAGCAAATGGCTCACCATTCATAACGACGGCGCCGAAACCGTGCGCATCGACGGGTTCACCACGGAGATACTGGCGGCGGTCGAACGCGGCTCCGACGTGGATTCCTCGCGCACGGCCCTGCTGTTGCCCAATGTTCATGTTGAATCCGATTATGCGTTTCAGGGCGGGACCGCCATGGGCAGCAGCCGGTTCGCGGTCCACTGGGCGCCGGATCCCGACTACACCACCCAGGTGAATTACGTCTGCGCGACGCCGTGCCTGCTCGAGGTGCGGCCCGAGTTGGGCCCGGCGGTGGATTTGGCGCCGGGCAAGGCGTTCGAGTCGTTCCGCGCGTTCGTCATGCCCTTTGACACCTACGACCGCGAGCGGCAAGGCCTTGCCCAGCGGCGCATGTACCGCGCGATCGCGCCGTGGGTGACCGAGAACCCGCTGATGATTCACGTGCGGTACGCCAATTGGGACGCCGTGAAGCTCGCCATCGACCAATGCGCCGAAGTGGGCTTCGAGATGGTGATTATGACTTTCGGGAGCGGGTTCAACATCGAGGACGACAGCGAGGCCTATCTTGCCGAGATGAGACGGTATGCTGAGTATGCGGCCGGAAAAGGCGTCGAGATCGGCGGATATTCCTTGCTCGCGTCCCGCCGTATCGACGACGCGAACGATGTCGTCATGCCCGAGGGCCAAAGCCCCACGTTCGGCAACTCGCCGTGCCTGTTGAGCCAGTGGGGCATGGACTATTTCCGAAAACTCTACCAGTTCTACGACAGGACCGGCATGCGGCTTCTGGAACATGACGGGTCGTACCCGGGGGATGTCTGCATGTCGGCCGCGCACCCCGGGCACCGCGGCCTCGAGGATTCGCAGTGGTTGCAGTGGCGCGCGATATCCGATTTCTACAAATGGTGCCGCGCAAAGGGCGTATATCTCAACGTACCCGACTATTACTACCTTGCGGGCTCGAGCAAGTGCGCCATGGGTTACCGCGAAGTGAACTGGTCGCTGCCTCGCGCCCAGCAGGTGATTCATACCCGGCAGAACATCTATGACGGCACCTGGGAGAAGACCCCCTCGATGGGCTGGATGTTCGTACCCTTGACCGAGTATCACGGGGGCGGCGCCGAAGCCACTATCGAACCCCTCGACGAACATCTCGACCACTACGAGCGCATGCTCATCAGCAACCTCGCCATGGGAGTGCAAGCGTGCTACCGCGGACCGCGTCTGTACGATACCGTCCGCACGAAGGAGATGGTCGCGCGTTGGGTGGCCTGGTTCAAGGAGTACCGCGACATATTCGAGAGCGACCTTGTGCACGGACGCCGCGCCGATGGTCGTGACATCGACTGGATGCTTCACGTCAACCCGAATCTCGTGCATAAGGGCATGCTGGTCGTGTTCAATCCGCTCGACGAGCCCGTCGAACGCACCATCGCCCCGAGCTTGTATTACACGGGCCTGACCGGGAAGGCGCTGGTCGCGGAAGGCAATTCGCCGGCGAAGGAGTATGCTCTCGACCGCGATTACCGCATCGAAATCCCCGTATCCATGCCGCCCAAGAGTTTTGCGTGGTTCGTCATTACCGCGCCGTAAACGGACACCGAATCGATTCGACAGGGTTCCGTGGGATTACCGAAAGCGCAAAGAGTACAGGTCAGCGTCCTTCATGACGAATCGCACGCGTATTGGCCGCTTTGCTAACCTGCTCACGTCGCTGTCCGAGTTCCAGGCCACGACGCGCGCAATCTGGTCGCCGATGATCTCGGGGCAGTCGTCCAACGTAAAGCCGCGGCACGGGTTCCCTGCCTCGTACCGTGAACGAGAGCGGTTTGATAATGTCACGGGACAGCGAAACCCTCAGCGTTCCCAGTTGTCCGGCAGGAGGTCTTAGCCGGTTTGGGCCGCGGGTGCTCTGGAGTCACCTGCGCATGTCTTTCACCTTGACGACCTTGCCTGTTCTGGCCGATTTGAAGATGGCGCAGGCGATCTCGACGGGGTGGGTGGCGTCTTCGATGGTGATGGCCGGTTTGCTGTTTTGGTGGATGGCCTTTACGAGGTCTTCGACATGCCTGACATGGCCAGCCGACCCGACGGCCAACGGGTCTCGACCGAGCTTGCTGATTTTCTCTTGTCCGTACCATTCCATCATCTGCTGCCGCTCTCTCATGCTGCCCGCCTCGAAGTGTTCAAGATATGCGGTCTTCGTGAACGAGCCCTTTTCGCCGTAGACGAGGATGCGCTGACTCTGGTCGGGGATAGTACAGGTGGTCGTCACCAGAGTGCCCAGGGCGCCGCATTCGAACTTCAGAATGGCGACGGTCTGGTCCTCGGCCTCGATCTTGTGGCCGAAAACGCCCGTGAACCCGCAGACGCTCTCCACGGGTCCCGCGAGCCACTGGATCAGGTCCACGGTGTGAATGCCCTGGTTCATCAAACTGCCGCCGCCGTCGAGTTTCCAGGTGCCTTTCCACGAGCCGTGGGGGCCTTCGTAGTAGCTTTGGGCGCGGAACCAGGGCAGTTGGGCATGGACCCCGATAAGTTTGCCGAGTTTGCCGCCGTCTATGGCCTTCTTGAGACGGAGGTTCAGCGGTTCGGTGCGCGATTGAAACACGCAACCGCATTTTACGCCCGTCTGTTCCACCACGTCGCGCAGTTGCTTGATGCGGGCAGGGGTAATGTCGACGGGCTTCTCGACGAGCAGGTGTTTGCCCGCGCGCGCGGCGTGAATGCCGTGCTTGGCGTGCAGGCCGCTCTCGGTGGCGATGCAGACGGCGTCGATGTCTTTGTTCTTGAGGAGGTCAGCGTACCTGGCGTAGCCCTCGCAGCCGAACTTTGTCGTGGCTTCTTTGAGCCGGGCTTCGTCATGGTCGCACACCGCGGCAAGACGGGCGCCTTTCGCGTCGACGATTGCCTGGCAATGATTCATCCCCATCCCAAGCCCCAGCACGGCGAAATTCAGGTCCTTTGGCATGATCGGTCCTCTCTCCCGTATATGGCAGGTCTGCAAACGCGCCTGGTCCCCTGCGGCGCGGCCCGTTTTCCTCGTTAGCATAGGAAAACGGGTCCGGCACGTTCAAGCCGGTGTTTTGCGCCGTTTTTCTGGAAACGCGCCCGTTTTTGGAGTACCATGACTGCGATTTTCGACACCGGCCCGTCCAGCGGCCGATCGGAGCAACCACGCGCGTATCAAGCGACCGCGCATTCAGACAATGGAGGTAAGCGATGGCAGGCAAGAAGGCAGTGAGCCGCCGGGCGTTCATGCGCGATGCGGCCAAGACAGCGGCGGGCATTACGGCGGGGGCGGCAGTGGTGAAGACGGCCCGCGCGGACATATATAAGTCGATTCTCCCCTCGGGCGTGCTGGGGGCAAACGAGATGATTCGCACCGGCCATATCGGCCTTGGCGTGATGGGATCGGGAAATCTGAAGTACAACATGCAGCGCCCTGACGTCATGCCGATCGCGGTGTGCGACCTCCATCCGCGGAACCGCGGCAAAGGGCACGCAATGGCTCAGGCGAAGAACCCCCAAGCAACCGTCCACGAAGACTACAGAGAGATCATCGACAACAAGGACGTCGATGCGGTGATTTGCTCGACGACGGACCACTGGCACGCCATGATCGCGATTGCCGCGTGCAACGCGGGCAAGGCGGTGTACTGCGAGAAGCCTCTCAGCACCACGGTGAAAGAAGGCCAGGCCGTGCTTGCGGCCGCACAGAAAAACAATACCGTGTTCCAGTGCGGCACAATTCAGCGCAGCGGCGAACAGTTTAAGGAAGCCATCGAGATTGTCAAGAACGGGACGCTTGGACAGATCGGCCACGTCGATACGTTCTCGATCGACATGCTGGCTCCGTCGGGCATCGGTAACCCGCCTGACGTGACGGATCCCGAGAAATGGAAGACCTACGGGCCGTGGGAGACGTACCAGGGCTGGGTCGAGCACAAACCGTTCAACGTGAACCGGTGGCTCTATAACTTCCGTTGGTTCTACGATTACGCGGGCGGCAAACTCACGGACTGGGGCGTGCACCTCGTGGATATCGTGTTGTTGGCCATGGGCGAAGACAAACCACCGAAGACCGTCTCGGCGTCGGGCGGGAAGTTCATTATCACCGACAACCGCACCACACCCGACACCATCAACGTGAGCTGGGAATTCGACAACTATTTGCTTACGTTCACCAACCGGGTGTGGAATTCCTATGGCGACCAGATCGTGCCGGCCGACAACCACGGGATCATTTTCTACGGTACGAAGGGCACGCTGAAACTCAGCCGCTCGGGATACAAGCTGATTCCGGGCGCTTGCCAGCAGTATGTGCCCGAGCCGGGCGAGTACGAATCCGCCGAGGCTAAGGAAAGCAATAACGCGGCGGTCTTGTACGAGCCGCATTTAGAGAACTTCGTCAACTGCATCCGTTCGGGCGAAAAGCCCATCAGCCACGTGGCGTCGTGCCACAATTCGAGCACCGTATGCCACATCGGCAACGCGGCGTATCTCGCCGGCGCGAAACTTACCTGGGATGCCGCGGCGGAGCAGTTCACGGGCGGCCCGGCCGAAGCGGTCCAAAAGGCCAACGAGTGGATCGCGCGCCCTTACCAGAATGGGTATACCCTGGGCTGAGTGCCAGCGCTTACTGCATCCTCAAGAGCCCGCGATGCGTCGCGGGCTCTTGTGTTGACAGCCGGAACGGAAGCACGGGGAACAAAGGTGCAACGACCGTGTTTGAGCCCAGGCTTTCTGGAGCTACCGGGCCACAGCGTTGTGTTCGCGAACGATGTCGCTGACGAGACGGACCCGCTCGATATCCCCGGCGGGGGATAATTCGTCGGAGATGCCCAGAATGAGATGGGGCGCGAAGTATTCGATGCATTTCCGCGTGTTTTCGACAAGCCCCTCAATGGGTTCGGCGGGCAGAAAATCCGTGCAGGGGATCCCGTCGACGAGGATGAGGCTGCCGAGGGCGTCGCGGACCTGCTCGAGGGTCACGTCACCTTGCGGGACCGGCGTGATGGCCTCAACGCCGTCGAACCCGCAATCGCGTGCATACGGGAGGAGTTGACCGCAGTCGCCGTCCCAGTGGGGGTAGGTCGCTTTCCCGGCCGCATGCAGCCGCTCGTTGCGGCGGCGGTATTCAGGCTGCACGAAACGCTCGAAAAACGGCGGCGGACACAGCGCCTGGTGGACATTATCGCCGAAATTCACGATATCTATGGGGCATGCGCAGACGACGTCGAGTATGGGGCCGTCGGTTTCGTTAATCACGGCGACGAAACGGTCGGTCTCCTCTGGATACTCGCAGATGGCGGTCATGCCGCCCTCGAAACCCATGAAATCGATGAGAATCCGCATCAGGTTGATCCGCGGGATGTAAATGGAGGGCGCGGCGCGGTTGCCGATTCGCGCGCAGGCCCGGCGGTAGGCGTCCTTGTCAAACCATACGCGGCGATGCTGTAACACCCATTCCATCACACGCATGTCGGCGGGTGTGACGACGGGGTATTTGACGGTGTGACTTGCCAGGGATGTGCGCTGGCTCACCGTCACGAGGTTGCCCACCGGCGTGTACAGGGTTTCGATGGTGCGGGAGCCGTCATCGCGGCTCTCTTTACGCGTATCCTCGGGCAGCTCGATTCGAATGGTGGGATTGAACGCCCAGTACGGTCTCACGGAGCAGCCGATGTCGTCGAAGACCTCGAGCAGCGACATCCCGCGATAGCGCTCCGGCAAGGTGTTCTGCAACCGATGCGTCTCGTACCAATGCTCGATGCGCGGTTGCCATAAGATTTCCCTGACCGGCTCCCTGCGGAAGATAGCCACATTGAGCTCGCGAAAGGTCATGGGCGGCGCTCCGTTACCCGTTTAGATTACCTCGAGCTGGTCTTTTGCGGGCAGTTTCGGCAAAGGGGCGTGAGGTTCGGCCTGGTACCAATAGGCCACCGATGCGATGTCGTCCTGCTGGGGCAGGTAACGTCCCCCGCTGCGCCATCCAAGTGCCTGGATGGTGACCCGCAGGTCCTGTTCGAAACGTACGGGGTCCATGATGTGCCAGCGGTACAGGCCGAAACGCTGTTGCGACCGGTATGCGCCGTCAGGGCGAATCACCTGGGCCAAACCCGAGTAGGCGGTGCAGAACGGCGTATACTGGCCGTTACGGTCGAAGTTGTACGATCCGCAGAAGTAGTCCTCGGTGCCCGTCCCGCAGATGGTTGGGAATTCGGAGTCGCCGTCCATGAAGAACTTGATCTCGCCCTCGCCCCACCATCCCGTGTTGTTGACCTGCCAGGCCAGGTAGGTGCCGACGTAATGCCCCTTGCCCTTGATGCCGTCGGCGATGGTATACACCTGTTTGTAGGGAAGCGGATTGGTCCGCCGGAACTGGGCATGGAGGTAGGCGGCGTCCTCGGGCACATCGGTCAAGGTGTAGTTGATCTGGTAATAGAGGATCATGGGTTCTTCGTCCAGGTTCTCGAAGGTCATGCGGCAATGTTTGCGGAAGGGCATTTCCCAATAGCAATTTAAAGCGCTTCCCGGGTTCACGCATACGGGCAGGGAATTCACCTGCGCGTATTCGCCCCAGCCCATGCAGAAGAAATCCCCGGCGGGGGTTTCAATGCTGGGCGCCTTCTCGCCGTCCCAATAGGCCCGCAGGATGCTGTAGCGCCATCTGCCCGTGGGCGTCATCCAGATTTGCTGTATCGCGCCGGGACCGTCGATGTTCGCCAGTTCGAAGACTTGCCCCGGCTCGATTTTGACCGACGGCGAGATTTTCCAGCCTTGCCCGAGGTCGCGTGCGCAGTGGGCGCCGGTCCCGTCGGTTGCCATGCCTCCCCGTCCTTTCGCGCCGTCGAGATTCTCCGGCGACCGCGACCGCGTCTTCGCGTTCGACAGCCGTGACAGGTTCCCCAAGTGCATCCCAAGCCCGTTGAACATGGCAAGACCTCCTGACCAGACTCGTGAATCGTACCCCAGTTCACACCGGGACGCATCATAGCACAAAGGGGTGGGCGGTAAGACGGCCGCAGGCCTTTTCCTGCAACCCGAGCCAAAGACGGAAAAGTGCATGCGGCGTCGCCGGTTGAACGGCGGGGAATACAGACCGGACGCCCGCGTTACCAGATGGTAAGCAACCCTTCGGCGGTCTGAGTCCTTCGGGCCTCTTGCCGTCTTACCACGGAGCGGTGCCGTCGGGTTTGGTTATGCGGAGCATGAAGTTCCAGCCGCCGGCGCCTTGACTGATCTTGACGAGTATGCGGTTTTTGCCCTGTTGAAGCTGGCAGGGCGCGACGTCCTGGTCGGGGGCGGCGCCCCGGTCGACGCGGTTCTCCCAGACCTTCTCGCCGTTGAGCCAGACAACGTTGCCGTCGTCGGAACCCAGGCGAACCTGCGCGGGGGCAGCTTCGGGAACGTCGACTTCCGTGTACGCATAAGCGAACACGCGGTCGTATTGGCCGATGGCGCCCATGAGGTCGACCAGCCCGAGTGCGTCGCCGGAGGTGATGGGGGTCCAGCGGCGTTCGGCGTCGCCGTCTTTGTACACGCCTTCGAGGTTGATGTCCGGCTCGCCGACGAAGGCGGCCGTCCAGTCGTCGTCGCTCTTCCATTGGAACGGGCCGATGACGAGCCACTTCTTGACGACGCCCAGCAATTGGGTGGTATCCATGGCCGTCTGGAGCCCCTGGAGGCGCGAGACCATCCCGGCGAGCACTTCAGCGGAAGCGCCGCCGCGCAGCACGGTATTGAACACTTCCAGAGCCTTGTCTTGTTCGCCGGATTTTGCGAGTGCTCCAAACAGGCCGGGCATGGCCGCGCGCGCGGCTTCGCCCAACGTCTCATCGGCAAGGGCATTTATGACGGTGTCGTAGGCAGCTGCGACCGGATACCGTGCGAGGCCCTCGAGCGCGGTACGGTGGACAACGGGGTCTTCGGTCAGGCCGTAGAGTTCGAGAAAGGCGCCGCCCGCGGCGTCGGCATTGCCGCCTGAACCCAGGCTTCCCGCCACATTCGTGGCCGCTTTGAGTGCGAGAGCGCGTTCGGTTTCCGAACCCCCGCGCGCGATGGTTACCAGCACGGGCAGGGCATCAACCGAGCGCGAGGAGGACAGCGCATCGAGTGCGGCCATGCGAAATGCGGGGTCCTGGCTGGCCGCTGCTTCTTGGAGGATAGGAAGATAGACCGGGTCGTTCTTACGGCCGAACATCTGGACCATGCGCAGTTGCGTGGGGGCATCGAGTTTCGGGTAAGCCTCGAGAATGCGCCGGGCCGGGGCGGGACCGCGAAGCTGCTCGAGCGCGGGGACGATCGTTGCCTGCACAAGCGGCGAGCCGCCCGCCGCAGCGGAGAGCACGGGCTCAACCACGGTCTCGTCGCCAAAACGGCCGAGACCCATCATGGCCGCGCGCTTGATGATGTC
>DAOLNV010000003.1:184265-187504 GCA_035416745.1 Candidatus Hydrogenedentota bacterium
ATATGCTCGAGGCATTCGCGTGCCTTTTCGCGCAGGTCCGCGTCCCTGAGCAACACGGCCACGGGGTCCAGGGGCAACTCCGAGGGCGCGATTAATGGGAGCAGTTGCATACCGATGATTTTGATGGCGGGAGACTGTTCGGGTTGTAGAAGTTTCAGAATTTCGGCGGTAACGAAGAGGCGGTCTTCGAAACGTCCCGGCGCGCCGGCCATGTTTACAAGGTCTTCGATGACGTTGAAGGCGGTCTTGCTGACGGCCATGTCTTCATGGCTCAAGAGCGGGATGAGTTTGGGAATGACCTCGACGCCGTGGCGCGGCAGGAGTTGGCGCGCGACGACGCGCGCGTGTTCGTCTCCGCCCGCGAGCGCGCTCACGAGCCGATCGCTCTCACCAGCGAAAGCGCTCCACGCGGAGGCCAGTGCGAGAAGGCCCACAAGTGCCAGTTTGTGTCTGTGCATCGTCCGCTCCTTCTATACGTCCAACCGCCACGGCGCACGATAGGGCCGGGTGAGGTGTTTGTTGGCTTCCGCGTCTCCGATGAACCGTTCGGCGTCGCCGTCCCATACGAGTTTTCGCGACACCTTGAGCGCGATGCCCGCCAACAGGATGGCTGACGTGGACCGCACGCCGATCTCGATATCGGCCCGGGGCTTTTTTCGGGCGCGGATGCATTCGAAGAAGTTGTTGTGATGATCCGGGTTGGCCCAACTGAGCTCGGGAGCGCCCACGACCTCGCCGGCGGTCAGGTCCGAGTCCGGCGCGAGATTCTCGAGCCAGAACGAGCCGCGGTCGAGGGTGAGGCGTCCCCGGGTACCCTGGAACCGCATGCCGTAGCCTTTTGTTGAATGGGTATTGCTGTGGTGCTGTTCCCAGGTGACCGTGCACCCGGGGTATTCGAGCAGGGCGTCCACAACTTCATAGTTGTCCGCTCCAGTGCCGCCGAGGTAATTGCCGCCAACGGCCTGGACCGTCAGCGGGCGGTCCTGGCGAATGCCCCAATGGAGGATATCGACGAGATGCACGCCCCAATTGGCCAGTTCGCCGCCCCGGGCGTAATCCAAGAAAGCCCGGAAGGCCGTGAACCGTTCCTGGGTGTAGTCGTGCCAGGGAGCGGGGCCCTGCCAAAGGTCCCAATCGAGGCCTTTGGGAATCTCGCGGACACTTTCGTGCACCAGGGCGCCGTTCGTGCCGATCCACGCCGTGCCCGATGTGATGACGCCGAGCCTTCCCGACTGTATGATGTCGATGGCTTGTTGGAACAGCGGCATCGAGCGCTGCTGCGTGCCCACCTGGACCACGGACCCGTAGCGGCGGGCGGCGTTGACCATGGCCCGTCCTTCTTCGACCGTTGTGCAGGCGGGCTTCTCCACGTACACGTCCTTTCCCGCTTCGCAGCCGAGGATGGTCAGCAGGGGATGCCAATGGTCGGGCGAGGCGATGAGGATGGCGTCGATGTCGTTACGTTCAAGGACACGCCGGAAATCCTGGTACCCGTCGGGTTTCTTGCCGGACAACTGCTCGACCATCTTTTGTCCGGCATCATAACGCGGGATGTAGACGTCGCACAGCGCGGCGAGGTTGCAGTTCTCGTTGACGGCGAGAGCTTCAATATGGCGCGAGCCCATACCACCGCAGCCGATCACCGCGAGATTGATCTTTTCGTTGGGACTGATGCCCGCGCGCGCGGTCCGCGGCAGAAGACCGGCGGCCGCGGCGGCGCCGGCGATCCCCAGGAAGGTGCGCCGATTGATACGTGTTCCCCTCATGCTCGGTTCCTTTCCTCCAAATACGCCAGGTACGCATCATACAGTTTTTGCGTATCGGGATGTCCAATCATAACCAGATCCGTCTTGCGGTTCATGATCCCCTGGTACTGGTAGCAAATGAGTTTGTCCGCGACCGGGGCCTGGAGCGCCAGTTGCTGCCGGATGCGCTCCATGCTGCCAGGGACACAGTGGCTGCGTCCACTGGGGTTGGGTTCGAGATTGAATGCCTCGCAATTGGCCCAGACCTCGATGCCGTTCGCACGCAACGCGGGGCCTGCCTGACGCAAAGCATCCGCATTCTTGCGGACCAGGGCGAGGGCTTCGTCGATGGACCCTGTTCGCCCGCCGTAGTCCTGAGGCGCCACAATGTCGATGCCCGCCCGTTTCAGTTGGCCGGGCGCTTCCGCGAGATTGGGATGGTCACCCAGGTTGCCGGGGGATGCAAGCACCTTTACGTTTCCCAGGGCGGGCCGCAAGTATTCCGACATGAACTTCTCGTAGAGGTCGATCTGATACGGTTCGAAGTCCATTTCATACGCCATGTACAGTCCGCCGAAGTTCTTCCGGGCGCCGTATTGCTCAACGAGGGCTTCCGCGAGGGCGCGGTTCCAGGTGAACCATACCTCGGGCCACGGAGGCTCCATGCCGGCGTAATCGCGCACCTGGCTGACACGCCCGCGAAACCCGACGCCCAGGAAAATGGTCATCCCCAGGGTCTCGGCTTCATCCACGCACACCCGCAGGGGGTCTTCGCAGCCGAACTTAACCGGCAGGCCGACCGTTTTCTCGTAACCGGGGAAGAGAGGCCGGCCCCACGATGCCGTTGAGACGCAAATGGCCGTGTCGATGCCGATTCCGCGCATGTCGCGCATGAGGGCCCGCCAGTTATCCGCGCCCCAGAAGCGGCAAGTGTCGGTCCAGTATGCCGCATCGAAGATATTGACGTGGGTGAGATCAAAAAAACTTCCCGTGATGACCGGTTCGGTGCCGATAGTTAGGGGTTTTGCCTCCGTCTCTTTGCTCTCTTCACCTTGTACCGCTCCTGCCAGTGCCCCTGTTACGGCGGCGGCTTTCAGAAACTCGCGACGTCTCATTGCGGGCTGCCTCCTTCGAAATAGAACTGTTCGATACCGATGTAACCGGGGGTGGAAATGCGGTAGTCGTGGATGATGTGCTCGGGCACGTTGCGAAAGCGTTTGTTTATGATGGTGAGCACTTGGGGCCGGCAGATACCCACTGAATAGCATTCCTCCGCCCACTGGCCGAGAATGTTGTGGCCGAGTTCGAGCCGACGCTGTTCGTCCACGGTTGACCGCATTTCGAGGTACCAGTCCACAAGCCGTTGAAACTCGGGGGTGGGCTTGACGCCATACGCGTCCTTCCCGTCGGACGCCACGTAACGGCCGTACAGGGGCGCGTAGAAACTGCCGCCTCCCCAGGGAACATGCACGACAGGGTCCACCACCCAGTGCA
>DAOLNV010000004.1:0-73774 GCA_035416745.1 Candidatus Hydrogenedentota bacterium
AAACGATGGCCCTTTTTGTCTACCCAAAATTTACAGACGCTATCTTACGCGACCGACGCAATGGGCAAGGCTGGCTTTCTAGCCTTTGATATTCATGAGGGAGGCGCCGTGCTGATTGATCAGCGGGGAGTGAGCCGAGTGATTCTCCTGGGCGGCCTTTTGAAAAGCTTCTTTCCAGGTGTCCCGCAATGTCGTGAGATGGGCCAGGCATTCCTCGATGGGCTGGACGCTCTTGCGGAGGTTCGCATCAATCAGAAGATGCTGCAGATACTCGTAGATGCGGTCGAGATTCTGGGCGATGGCCCCCATTTTCATATCCAAAGCGCCGCGAAGTTCTCCAAGTATTTCCTGGGCGCGGATGAGGTTGTTGTGGACGTTCTCGATGCTGCCGGCGGCGATGTGTCGCTTTGCCTCTTCGGCGCGTTGAATTGCCCCATTAAAGAGCAAAACGATCAGTTTCCCTTGGGAGGTCGTTTCCACATCAATCTTCTTGTACGCGCTAAGCTGCAACGCCGTTTGTGCATCCGCCATAACCCTACCCCTTCCGTTTTCCGTTGAAGCCGAAACAACTAGATGAGCGACAGACCGCTGCTCAGGCTGCTCAGCGCAGAGCCTTGCGACTGAAACAGCGCGGCCATTTGTTCGAGCCGCGCAAACTGTTGGCGGTACCGCTGCTCGTGCTGTGTAATGGCATATTCCAACCGCTCGATACGATCATTATACGCCTGAATCTGAGAATCGATTGTTCCGCCTGTCCGCACGCGCTGATTGAGAAAACCCGTTGATGACGTCGCATTCTCGAGGTAGTTCTCGAGGATATCGGCGATGCCTGTCCCGCCGGCATTGGAGAAGAGTTGCTCGACATTCCGCGGATTGTCGCGCCATGCCTCGAGGAAGGTTTCCTCATCCAGTTCGAGCCGAGCGCCTACCTTGGAGTCGAAGGCATCGCCGGTCGTGATGCCAATCTCCGTCAGATTATCGAAAATGCCGCTTAATCCCTGGACACTGCCGAAAACGAAGAACTGCAGCTGGCCGGAAATCAGCGTGAGCGTGGTGTCGTTTTCGAGGGAAGCGTCCTCCGCGGTCTGCTCTCGAATCCCGGTGAGCGCATCGTTAAACGCCGAGATGAATTCGCGGATCTCCTCGACAATCGCTTCGGTGTCGGTTTCGATGGAAACGGTGCTCGTGCCGGCACTCCGCAGGTTGAGGGTGGCGCCCGGAATGGCATTGGCGACAGCGTTGGTATTGCTTGTCTGCACCGCGCCGCCGTCGACCGTGTATTGGGCGTCGGTTCCTGTTGTCTGCGTCGCGCCGGCGAGATTGACCACGTCGAGGAAATTGCTCGTGCCGGATTCGAAAGCGATGGTGCGGCTTCCCAGAGAGTCCGAGACGACCCGGATCGTGTCGTTGGTGGAGTCATAGCTGGCGGTGACATTAGCGTCGGAGGCGTTAATGGCGCCGATGACCCCCTCGAGGGTATCGCTGGCGGGATCCACATTGATCTGGACGCCGTTGATGCGAAAGCTGCCAGCAGTGACGGCTCCGTTGCGGAAAACGGATTGTTCCAGCGTTTGTCCGGGGTCCACGGCCCCGAGATTTCGCGTGCTGGTGACGACGGTCGAACCGTTGCCGCCGGTGCTCTGAAGCGCGCCAACCAGCCCAACGGCGGTGAGGAAGTTGCTGGTATCTCCCGAGGCGCCGAGATTGATGATGTTTGTGTTTCCGGCCACACTATTCTCAAGGCTTACCTTGTCCCCAGAGGCGTCATAGGTTGCCGTGACGCCGGCGCCGCTCGCGTTGATCATCGCCAGAATATCGTTAAGGCTCTGGGTAGCCGGGTCGATTGTGAAAGCCGTGCCGTTGATGGTGAATTCGCCTGCGGTGAGTTCAGACCGTATCCCGCTGCCGGCGAGAGAAACGTTCGGGTCAATGGCCGCGCCCAGAACCCCGCTGCTTCGGGCAACTGTCGCGCTGGCCAGCTGCAAAACTTGGATTGTGTACGTGCCGGATGTGGGGTTCGCCCCCGTGAGAGTGGCGGCGAGGACCGATTCCTCACTCGACGTCGCCCGGAACTGGCCGAAGACCGTATTCAACCGGAAGTCTTGTGCGCGGTTCCGGAGGGTCTGCAGCTGGGTTCGTACCTGGTTGATGGCCCCGCGCTGCTGTTCAAGCAAGCTGATGCGAGACTGCATGCGGAGGACCGGCTGCCGTTCAAGCTGTATGAGCTGGGAGATGATCTCCTCGGTGTTCAGGCCGGTGATAAGCCCGCCCGCCGTAAACGTTCCGGACATGGGCCATTCCTCCTGGGATATCCCAAATGTGGTGAATTCAAGGGCGTCGCATAGCCGCCACTTCATCCGGTATATCGACAATCCGCAGAGCGGACTTTAGCACATTTGCCTGACGAGCCCCGCAAATCCCGCATTTTCGCCGACTTTGATACACAAATTATGTAAACACACTGGGTTAGGTTCCGAATACAGCAACTGCACATTCCCCCGGCTTCCGTGACAAGACCAAGCCAAGCCGCACAATGCAGGCCCGCCCTTTCGACGGGTGGTCCGCCTGTAGAGATACTGGCGCCGATTACTGTTGGACCAGGCTCGAGAGCTGCAGGATGGGCATGAACAAGGCTACTACGATGCCGCCCACCACGAGGCCCATCGCGAGGATCAGGATGGGCTCGATCATGCTCGTCAGAGCATCCACCGCGGCGCGAACCTCGGAATCGTAGAAATCCGACACCTTCTGGAGCATCTGCTCGAGGGCGCCGGTCTTTTCGCCGACGCCGATCATGCGGGTAACCATGGCGGGGAACTGGCCGCTCCGCGCGAGGGGGTCGGCCAGGGTCTCGCCGTTACGTACGCAGTCAGCGGCGTTGCTGATGGCCCGTGCAAAGACTTCGTTGCCGGCGGTTCTCTCGACGATCTCCATGGCGCCCAGAATGTTGACGCCGCTTCGGGTCAGGGTGCTGAGGGTCCGGGCAAACCGGCTGATGGCGACCTTTCTGAGGAGTTTTCCAAAGATGGGAATGCGCAGTTTGATCGCATCGAGGTGCAAGCGGCCGGCCGAAGTCGAGCCGTACATCCGGATGCCCAGGACCAACCCGATAATACTGGCGACGATGAGCGGCGCCCCGTACCATTGTTTGAGGAAGGTGCTGGCCGCGATGAGAATCCGCGTCGGGGCGGGAAGCTGCCGGCCAAACCCTTCGAAAATCGCCGCAAACTGCGGCACTACGAATATGACCAAGCCCGCGGCGATAATGAGAATCATGCTCAACGCTACGACGGGATAGGTCATGGCCGAACGGATGCGGCGTTTCAGCTCTTCCATGGACTCGAGGTACTCCGCCAATTGCATCAGTACGCCGTCGAGATTGCCGCTGGCCTCGCCCGCGCGGATCATGCTGACAAACAGGTCCGAATAGATGCGGGGGTGTTTACGCAACGCATCCGAGAATGTCTCTCCCGCCTCGACGTCGTCAGCGATGCCCTGGATAACCGCTCCGTAACGCGGGTCTTCGGTCTGCTCGGCGAGAATATCGAGACCCTGGAGAAGAGGGAGGCCGGCGTTCACGATTGTGGACAATTGCCGCGTGAATACAAGCAGCTCGGCGGTCTTGACCTTCGGATCTCGATGGGCTTTCTTCCCTGCTCCGACCGCATCCACTCGTTCCGGCACCATACCCTTGCCTTGGAGCGTCCGAATGACTACTTGTCGGTTCTCGGCCGTCATCTTGCCGGTCTCGCGCTTCCCCTCTCGAGAGCGCGCGACATACGTGAAGTTCGGCATAATGAAATTCCTCCCCGTTCATCCGGGTCTTAGTATACCACCACAACATCCTGTGGTCGAGACCTAATTTAACCCCTTCGCTTGCGGATGCCGCCCATGCACCCCGCCAGACGGCGCGACGCATTGTTGCCGGAGCTGCATCCCCGTCGGGGTGGTTTCCCGCCTTTCATAATACCACTATTGCGTTGTCCTTGCGATATGGCTTCACAAACAGGGTCCTCTCTCGGCAAACAGGGGCAGGCCTGCTTCCGTAAGGAAGCAAGCCCGCACGCAGCGCCACGATATCCGCTGTGCGCTTTGCGAGACGTGCAAGTTGCAGGCCACTTTCGCTGACCGGGTATCTTGGAGCATTCACGAGCGCAAACCCTTTTGTTTCCAAGGTCTTTGCCGTGTTCCCCTCCTTGGTTTGTGGCGGCGCCAGAGGGCTGGTTCCCGGCAGTTCTTCGTCATTTCGTTGAGACATCGTCACCGGCCAGAGGGCTTTGCGGGGAAGAATGCGCGCAAGAACTTGGCTTTTGTTCCGTCGTAGACGGCTTCGGCGAGATGCTCGATGCCCTGTTGGTTTCCCCAAGAGTACAAGATCACGGTTTTGCCCTCGAACTCGCAGCAATCGAAGTCGGAATTGTTGATGTTCGTGGCCGTCCTGATGCGTTCGCGCTGGTCCTCGGAAAGAGCCTGGTTCGCGACCTTGCGGTCGTCATCCGAGTGTTTCAGAACAGGATTGAACGGGCTGGGTTCCCAATGGATGAGGTCCTTGCTGCGCACGAGGGCCTCGGCATAATAGCCCGGGTAGCTCTCGAGATAGAACATATAAAAAAAGCCGTCAAGATAGGCGAGCGATGGGCATGCGGAGTAGCGTTCCTTGGTGTAGACGCACTCGGACGGGGTCAATCGCCAGTCGCGGAGATTATCGGATTCAAGGAACCGCATCGTGAATGGCTGGCCGGCTTCTTGAGGCGGGGCGCCAATCTCCAAAGCCATGACGTAGCGGTTGTCTGCCTTGCAGACGCTGTTGTTAAACAGTTCCCAGCCGCTAAGCTGGATTCCGGGTTGCGTATCCCATGTTTCAAGATCTTCTGACCAATAGACCTGGACGCATTCGCCGCCCCATTTGTCGACGCCGAACACGTACATCGTGCCGTCGTTTACGAACGCGCTGCCGAGATGGTGGTCCCAAGCAAAAGGCGAGGTCGGTTTCCCACCGGCCACATCCATGAATCGGAAGTAGGCGCGTCCCGTGGTATTGGGCTTGTAATACGAGTCGCGGACGTACTCGAACCGATAGAGTCTGCCGTGGAACACGACCGGCGTAGTTTCGACCATATCGCAATCAATGGTGCCCAGCTTCGTGATGCGGGGCGGCGCAGGTTTCGGGTCTTCACTGTTCTGTGCCGAGATGCATGGAGATGCCAGCGCCAACGCCAGGAGCACCGCAACAATACAACTCGTTTTCATGTCTTCCACTCCCTGAAGCCAATAGGAAATTGCCTGTCACTCCGGTGTATAGCCATCGGGAAGCGCGCCGCGCCACCCTTCCGCTAACAGCGCATGCAACCCTTGCGCGGTCCCGGCGTATTCGGGGACTTCGGCAAGATTCCGGGTTTCCAGAGGGTCTTCGTCGTAGTCGTACAGTTCCCGGACGCGGAAACCGTCGTCAGCAGGAATGCGCCATTCCGTATACCGGTACCGTTCCGTGCGCAGGGAATACCCCATGCCGTCACCGTGCCCGGGGATGTTCCGCGGGTATTGGCTGAAGGCGGCCTTCTTCCAGGAACGGTCCGGGGCGCGCAACACGGGCACGAGGCTCACGCCCTCCAATCCGGGCGGGGGCGTGACCCCGCACAAATCGCAAAGCGTTGGGTAGATGTCGACGAATTCGGCCAGCCGGGGCGATCGTGCGCCCGCTTTGGGCAGGCCGGGGGCGCTGAACAGCAAAGGAGCGCGCGCCGCCTGTTCGAAATTGGTGTGTTTACACCATTGGCCGTGATCGCCGAGGTGCCAGCCGTGATCGCCCCACAAGACAATGACCGTGTTGCCGCGGATGCCGAGCCGGTCGAGCTCGTCGACGACACGGCCAATTTGGGCGTCCGTATAGCTCGCGGCGGCGTAGTAGGCATGGATGAGTTCCAGGGTCTTCTCATCGGAAAGAGGCTCGTTTCCGTCCGGGATATCGGAGTAATGCCGCAGTTCGCCCCATGTGGTGAGTGCGAAGGGCGGGGCGTCCTGAGGCGCTTTGCGATATTGAGGCAGCGTGAACGAACCTTTGTCATATGCGTCGAAATAGCGTTTCGGAGCGACGAACGGCAAGTGGGGTTTGAAGAACCCTGCCGCGAGAAAGAACGGCCGGTCCTTCAATTGGCGCATGGCCGCGATCGCGGCGGCGGCTACCTGCCCGTCGCGCAGCTCATCATCGGCGCAATCCGGCGCTTCCCACGACGGCCCGCGGGGAGGGTTGACCGGCTTGATTCTCAGGGGGATGCCCGTCTTTTCGTCGCGCTCCTGCACAATCGTTCTTGAATCTCCGTGTTCTTTTCGGATGTCTTCAATGATCTTCTTGGATTCCTCCGTCAGATATTGGGGTCCCTCCGGAAAGAAAGATTTGACGCTCCACGACGCCGGATCGTCCAGCCCGCCATGATAGATCTTGCCGAAGGATTGCGTGTGATAGCCCTCTTGCCTGAAACACTGCGGCAAGGTGATCACGTCGGGGATGGTCTTGCGAAAATGGGTATTAAGGTCATAAACGCGAGTGGTGTCCGGGCGCAGTCCGGTGAGGAGCGAGGTACGCGAGGGGCTGCATACTGCCTGCTGGCAATACGCGCGGAGGAAAGTGACGCCGGATGCTGCCAGCTTGTCGATGTTGGGCGTGATGGCGATTGGGTCGCCGTAACAGCCGAGATTGGGTTTCAAGTCATCCACCGCGAGAAACAGCACGTTCAAGCGGCGATTCTCTTTTTCAGCCGCGCGCGCGGCCGAGCTGGCGGGCAAGGCCAGCGCCGCCGTTGCTGCGAGGAAACTACGTCGCGAAATACAACGCATGGTCTGCGCCTCCCCCGGGCCCCGAAGACTCCGGCGCCTTGTGCGTGGGTATGGTAGCAGGATTGGGGTTCCGCAAGGAATGGCTTGCGAACACCCACAAACACGGTCCGGCAAGGGCGTGGGCAAGGCATAGGTTGGCGCTATTCGGTTGGTTTTCGGGCCCAGCCCGCGATGTGGGGAGAGACGGGCAGTGCCCATGCTACTCGAAAGTGCTCGTACCTCAGGTGCGTGAACCCCGCCGTCTCGAGCGTGCGCCACAATTCCCGGTCAAGCCGGCAGCCGTCACCGGCATACAGCCACGTAAACCGCAGCACCCGCTGCAAGAGGCGAAGAATAGTCGCACGCGGAGCGGCAACGTGTTCCAGAAAGACAAACAGCCCCCCGGGTTTCAGGACGCGCAGAATCTCCCCGAGCGCGGCTTCGGGGTCATCCACGGAACACAAGACGTGGGTGCAGACGACCGCGTCGACGGAATTGTCGCGCAGGCAGAGCGATTCGGCCCTCCCGTTAAGCATGTGCATGATTCTGCCGGACTTGTGGGACTCTTCGCGAAGGTAGCGGAACATGAAACGGTTGGGTTCAATGCCCAACAGGGTGGTTCGCTCGGGATAGAGAGGGAGGTTGGCGCCGGCGCCCGGGCCAATCTCGAGAACCCGGCCGGATAGCTTTCCGAACAAGGAACGCTTGCGCTCGGGTGACATGTCCCGCATCAGCCGGTTTCCGGCGTGAAGCAACCAGGCAAATGTTTTCTTAGCCCGTATTGATCGTTTACGGCTTTGTGAGCGGTCCAAGCTTGCCGGCATCGTTCACATGCCTTCAAGAACGTGCCGCAGGGCTTCGTCAAGGTCGGGATGGTCGAAGGTGAACCCGGCTTCCTGGAGTTTCCGCGGAACGGCCCGTTGGCTGGCAAGAAGAAGGTCGTCGGCCATTTCTCCTAACAGCAGCCGGGCGGCAAACGCTGGGAAGGGCAAGACGGCCGGACGGTTAAGGGCGCGGCCCAGACTTGCAACGAATTCACGGTTGCGGACCGGATTTGGGGAAACCACGTTCACCGGCCCGTCAAGCGAGGGGGTGTCCAGCGCATAGAGGATGGCGCGCACCGCGTCGTCTAGAGTGAGCCAGGCCATGTACTGAGTACCCGGACCAATGGGGCCGCCCAACCCTAGTCTGAAGGGCAGCAGCATCTTGGCAAGAGCGCTCCTCTTGCCGCCCAGGACTACGCCGAACCGGGTATTGAGCACGCGAATGCCCTTGTTGCGGGCAGGATGAGAGGCTTCTTCCCATTGGCGGCAAACCTCAGCGAGAAAGGTCTCGCCGCAGGGCTCGTCTTCGTCCAGCTTTCGGTCGCCGCAATTGCCGTAGTAGCCGGTGGCTGATGCGCACACCCAGGTCTTGGGCGGGGTATCGAGTTCACTGAACGTTCTACACAGCAGCTTGGTGGTGCAGGTACGGCTTTCGATGATCTCCCCTTTCTTGCGCTCGGTCCAGCGGCCTGAACCAACATTCTCGCCGGAAAGGTGAACGGCTGCGTCAAGATCCTCGAGTTTTCCGCGTTCGATATAGCCCGGGCCAGGATCCCAGAGGATTTCGCCCGGTTCCGAACTCCACTCCTTCCGTACAAGCCGGGTGACGGCGTCGCCCCGTTCTTTCAAGGCCTTAGACAAGGCGGAACCAATAAGCCCGGAAGCGCCGCTGAGTAACACTTTCATGACCGCCCCATCCTCAAATTATCCCAAAACGTTGGCCTGCGGCGCCGGGCATGACCGAAACTTCACCGGAGCGTGCCGCCGTGAACCTTCTACCTTGCCCTCGCCGGTTCGCACGTTTCACCCTCCCGTTTCCGTAAACCACCCGATACGCCAGCACCGATAGAACCAATCCTACGGCATCACGCCCTCTGATGCAATTCTCGCCGATTCTCCCAGCCCCGACGGAAACAAGCGCTCGAATGCGGCCTCCAGCCTCGTGCCCAACGAACACAGCCGCTTTGCTTGACATCTAACAGTTCTATGGTGTACAATCCCTCCGGCGTGGAAAGGAGGTTTGGGATGACGTTGCAGAAGGAACTCGATCTCGACCTGCCGTTCGAGGACTTCCGGCACGAAGCCATGCTTGGGATTGTGCGCACAGCCACCCTGGCGGCGGTCCTGGCTGGAAAGATGTTGCGGCGGTTCGACCTTACCGAAGCGCAGTTCAATGTACTGTTTGCGCTGAGATACAAGACCCGCGCGCTCACCCAGGTGGAATTGGGGCGGCGGCTGGTTGTCACACGCGCAACGGTGACCTCGGTGCTTGACAAGCTCGAATCGAAGGGGTACGTCGAGCGGCAAAACGTGCCGGACAACCGGCGAAGCTATCACGTGGAATTGACCGAGGCGGGGCGCGCGCTGGTGGACCAGGTCGAGCCGGTCTACCGGAACAGTATTCACTACGTCCTGGGCCATCTGGACGAAGACGATGTCAAGCATTTGATTCGCATACTGGACCCCGTGCGGGCGCGGATGCGCGAGTTGGCGCGCACCGAAGACTCTCTTGAACCGGCGGCGAGTCGCTGACACGTCTGCAACGCTGACATTGATGGTGCAATTGGCTATTATGGCAGTTCATTTGGGAGCGTAGCCTGACTGAAGGAGAAGCGGTGATGGCTATTGCAGCGCCGGCACATCCGGTTGCGGAAGAGCGATACGACGCCAAGGGATTCTGGGCGTTGATCGCGGTGATGTTCCAGGGAGCGTTCAACGACAATGCGTATAAATTCGTACTGATCTACTACCTTTGCGACAGGTATGCGGACCCAGCGGCGGGCAGACCGGCGACTTGGGTCACGACGGTCCTGACGGCCATGGGACTGCTCATGTTCGCGCTTCCATACCTCATGTTTCCGGGATTGGCCGGCGCCTTGGCCGACCGGTTCAGCAAACGCACCGTGACCATCGCCACAAAGTGGTGGGAAGTAGGCGTGATGGTGGTCGGTCTAATCGCTTTCTGGACCGACAGCGTAGCGTTCATGGCGGTCATGTTCTACATGATGAACATGCAGAGCGCATTCTTCAGCCCCGCAAAGTATGGGATCCTGCCGGAGA
Organism: Candidatus Hydrogenedentota bacterium; assembly: GCA_035416745.1. Lineage (NCBI taxonomy): Bacteria > Pseudomonadati > Candidatus Hydrogenedentota > Candidatus Hydrogenedentota bacterium. The sequence continues at coordinate 9,918 of DAOLNV010000004.1, forward strand.
TGCTCCCCGAGAGCCGCCTTTCGTGGGGCAACGGCATTCTCCAGATGGGGACATTCGTCGCGATTATCCTGGGCGTCGGCATTGTCGGGCCATTGATGGACTTGGGGTTGGGGGTGTATTGGCTTTCAGTGTTTCTGATCGGGATGTCGACCCTGGGACTGTTGGCGTCTTACCATGTAACGCGTGTGCCCGTGGCCTGCCCTGCCCAACGCATCCCGCTCAATCCCTGGTCGGGTCTGGGCAAGTATTTCAAGTGTTTCTGGGCTGATCATGTGCTGTTTCTGACCATGGTCGGCGGCGGATTCTTCTGGTTTATCGGCGGCCTGATGCAGAGCAACGTCGTCGTCCTGGGCGAAAGCGTGCTGGGATGGTCCCACCAGTACGCCGGTTACCTCCAGCTGTCGATCGCGCTTGGAATTGGCTTCGGCAGCGTGGCGGCAGGGTATTTCTCGCGCCGTAAGATTGAGTTTGGCCTGGTGCCGCTGGGCTTGACCGGCATGACGGTCTCGGCGGCGCTGCTGTACTTCCCCTGGACATCGTTCCCTGTGCTGACGGTACTGCTCTTCGCGCTCGGATGGTCCGGGGGCTTTTTCCAGGTTCCTCTGGCCGCGGGGTTGCAGCACCGCAGTCCGCGCGAGATGAAGGGCGGCATTATCGCGGCTTTCAACATCGTCACGTGCATCGGTATCTCGATTGCGGGACTGGTGCTGCTCATTCAGCCGATCTTCATGCCGTCCGGCAAGAATGTGAATCCCTACAACATCTTCATAGCGGGCGCGGCAATGACGTTCTTGATGGGGCTGTATCTGTGTTTCCGCCTTCCCGCCTTCATCTTGCGCACGGCGCTATGGCTCATGGGCAACACGATTTACCGGGTGGACACGCGCGGGCAGAAACAGATTCCGCTGAATGGGGGGGCGCTCATCGTGGCCAATCACACGTCGTTCGTGGACGCGCTGATTCTCACGGCCTCGATCGACCGGCCGGTGCGGTTCCTGATATCCCAGGAAATATACAAGGTGCCGTGGATTCGCCCGTTTGCGAAGATCATGCGGTCGATCCCGGTATCGCCGATGGCGCAACCGAAGGATTTGATACGCTCGTTGCACGAAGCGGCCGCCGCGATCAACAACGGCGAACTCGTCTGCGTGTTTGCGGAGGGCCAAATCACCCGGACCGGCAACCTGCTGCCGTTTCGGAAGGGGTTCGAGCGCATCATGAAGGGCATGAACGCGCCGATCATTCCCGCGCATCTGGATCGCTTGTGGGGGAGCATCTTCAGCTACTCAAAGGGCCGGTTCTTCTTGAAGCTCCCCAAGCATATTCCCTACCGCGTGATGGTAACCTACGGCGAGCACATGAGCGCCGAGAGCACGGCTGTCCAGGTGCGAGAACGAATTCAGCGGCTGGGCACCGAGGCATACCTCGACCGCAAGCTCCACGAGCCCCTGCTGCACCGGGGGTTTGTTCGTATGGCCCGGAAGCGGCCGCTTCATATGGCCATGGCGGACCATTCCATGGATACGCTGCCCTATTGGAAAGCGCTGGTGGCCGCGGTGACGCTCGCGCGCAAACTTCGCGAACTGACCGGCGAGCAGCCCATGGTGGGCGTCTTGCTGCCTCCGACGGTAGGGGCGGCGCTGACGAATATTGCGCTCACGCTCATGGGGAAGACCGTCGTAAACCTGAATTATACGGCTTCGGACGACGCGCTGGACAGCGCGGCCCGCCGCTGCAATCTCACGCATGTGATAACCGCCCACGCGTTTCTCAGCAAAGTGAGCTGCAAGGTGCCGGGCAAGGCGGTCTATCTCGAAGATGTCCGCAAGTCGATGAACGGGAAAGACCAGCTTGTTGCGATGATCATGGCAGCGCTGTTTCCGTTGCGGGCCTTGGAGCGGAGACTGGGCGGGGCGAGGCGCCGGTCGCCGGACGACCTTGCAACAGTGATTTTCAGCAGCGGCAGCGAAGGCGAGCCCAAGGGCGTGATGCTCACGCATTTCAATATCGTGAGCAACATCGAGGCGGCCCTGCAGGTCTTCCCCCATGAACGGGGCGACGGGATAATGGGCATGCTGCCGTTTTTCCACAGCTTTGGATACATGGCCACGCTGTGGTTGCCGCTCGCACAAGGGTTCCGGGTGGTGTTTCACCCCAATCCGCTCGAAGCGAAGGTAATCGGACAGCAGATTTATAAACACAAGCTGGACTTCCTGGTTGCGGCGCCGACGTTTCTGCAGGCGTTCGTAAGGCGCTGCCTGCCGGAAGAACTGGGCTGTCTGCGATACGTCATTACCGGCGCGGAGAAACTTCCCGCGCGGGTGCGCGAGGCCTTCGAGAGCAAGTTCGGTATCACGCCGCTCGAAGGATACGGCACCACGGAATGCGGGCCAGGAGTGTCTTTCAACGTGGTCGATTTCCGGGCCCCCGGGTTCTTTCAGGTGGGTACCAAGCACGGCACGGTCGGCCATCCCCTTCCGGGAGTCAGCGTCAAGATCATCGACCCGGATACGGGCGAAGAGCTGCCCCAGGGAGAGGCGGGGCTCCTTCATGTAAAGGGTCCGAACATCATGACGGGTTACATCGGGATGCCCGAAAAGACCGCCGAAGTCCTGCATGACGGCTGGTACAACACGGGTGATGTGGCGTTTCTCGATGAAGATGGTTTTATCACTATTACGGACCGCCTCGCGCGTTTCAGCAAGATCGCCGGCGAGATGGTGCCGCACACCAAGGTCGAAGACGAACTGCACCGGCTCCTTGGGCTGAGCGAACAGGCCATGGCCGTGACCGGCGTGCCGGATTCCGGTAAGGGCGAGCGCCTTGTGGTGCTGCATACGTTGAGCAACGGCGACGTCGAGCGGCTCGTCGCCAAGATGGACCAGTCCACCCTCCCGAAACTCTGGCTCCCGAAATACAACTCGTTCTACTACATTCCCGAGATACCGATACTCGGCACGGGGAAGATGGACATCAAGCGAGTCAAGAAGCTCGCGAGGGAGCTGGACGTCGGCGGTTGAGACCGTGCCGGGGGGGTCTCCCAAAGAGCCGCGTATGCGACGGAAATGGGGCCGTATGGCAGGCATTGTTTTCGGAGCAGGGGCCATCCTGCTGATTTACAACGGCGTAGCGTTCAACCTGGCGCTTCACGGCGAGGACGGTAAGCCGCGCCACCCGGAGACAGGCATCCTTATCGGCGCGGAACCCCGCGAGCTCGGACCAGAAAACAGCCCGTGCGCCGCGCTGTTTATTCACGGATTCGGCGGCGCGGGCGCCGATTTCGCCGAGCTCCCCGAACGCCTGGCCGACTCGGGATGGCGCGTACGGGTCATGCTGCTGCCCGGTCATGGCGCCCACCCGCGCGAAATGGCCAGGCAGACGCCCGATTCCCTGGTCGGCGCAGTCCGTGCGGAGATAACGGCCCTGCGTAAGCGCCACGAAAAGGTGATTCTCATCAGCCATTCAATGGGGGGCGCACTGAGCACGATTGCCGCCTCGCAAATGCCCGTGGACGGATTGGTCCTTGGCGCGCCATACTACGGCGTGACGTATAAGTGGTACTACGTACTGCCGCCCGAGGTCTGGGGACAAATCACCGCGCCCTTCGTTCGCTGGGTGTACAAGGGCAGGCTGTTCATGCAGGTCAACCGCGAAGAAGCCAAGGAACACATCCTCTGCTACGCCTGGCTCCCGTCATCGGCTATCCGCACCCTGACGAAACTGGGCAAACGGGCGCGCGCGCCGGAAACGCTGAAAAACGTGACGTGCCCCGTCTTGCTCCTCCATGGCCGGGACGATGTCGCATCGTCTCCCAAAGCCGCCGGGAAAGCCCTCGAGGCCATGGCATCCCAAGACAAACGCCTCGTCTGGCTGGAACGCTCCAACCACCACATATACTGGGACTACGATCAGGACCGGGTCTTCGACGAAACCCTCGCCTTCACCGCAAAGATTTGCGGCGCCGCCGCGGCGCAAAACACGTGACCCAATCGCAGCTGCGCGGCCCGACAGCGCCGGGCGCCAACCACGAACCGAATACTCGCGGCGCCACCGCGGGCATCCCGCCCCTCAGGTGTTTCCCGTTTCCGCTCAGTACGGCCCCGGCGATTTGGAGCCTCGCCGCTCCATGGCAAAGCCCGCGGCAGTCTGTTAAGATGAATCGTAATACGCCAAACAGGCCTGAGGGAGCGATATACCTGCGGCGCCGGTACGCCGGCATGCCAAAGAGGAAGGGAAGGCACGTCCTATGGGCAAGTTCATTCATTCACGCGTTGCGATAGTGGCGATAGTGTTTTGCCTCTGCGCCGGTTTTGCCGCGCAGGCGGCCGTGTCCCTCGAGGAGTGTTACCCGGCACAAGCCGACCCCTTTGTGGGCAACTGGAAAGGCCGCTGGTCTGCCGGAGAGGAGGTTGACCCGGACATCGCGGCGCAGGTTTTCGCCCTCGGCGGCGATAAGTACCAGGTCCGCCTCGTATCCAAACTGTTCATGCGGTGTCCGCCGATCGCCGTATTCGAGGCGGCGCGCTCCGGCGACAAGATCGCCTTCGACAACGCGAGCATCCAGGGAGAAATCACCCCGGATAGTTTTACTGGCTCACGGGGGCGCGGCAAGGTCACCTTCGAAATGAAAAAGGTACTGCATCAGCCTCCCACGCTCGGCATGGCCCCTCCGGAAAACGCTGTCGTTTTGTTCGACGGCACGAATCTCGAACAATGGCAGGAGCCCAAGGGCTGGGAACTGCTCGAGGGCGGGGTCATGATGGTCACTCCCAAGGGCGAGACGCTGACCTCGAAGCAGACGTTCAAAAGTGTGCAGCTTCACGTTGAGTTCCGCCTGCCCTCGATGCCGGAAGCCCGCGGGCAAGGCCGCGGCAACAGCGGGGTGTTTGTGCAGGGTGTGTATGAGGTCCAGGTGCTCGACAGCTTCGGTCTTGAAGGGTATTACGACGAGTGCGGCGCGCTCTACAAAGTGTCCGCGCCGCGGGTGAATGCCTGCCTGCCCCCTCTCGAGTGGCAGACCTACGACATCACGTATATTGCCCCCAAATACAAGGAGAACGGCGAATTGGCCGCTTACCCGCGCATGACCGTCCTCCACAATGGCTTCCTTATCCAGGACGAGCAGGAAATGCCCCAGATAACAGCTTGGAAAGAAGTCGAACGCCTCGCGCCGCCGCCGCGTGACGCCGGGCCCATCATGATTCAGGCCCACGGCAACTACGTCCAGTTCCGCAACGTGTTTCTGGTCGTGTTGCCCGAATAGGTCCCGCCGGAGCGGGGGCGAGACGGGAGTACATCGCACCGATGTTTAAGCTGGCCGCATTCACCGACGAGATCAGCCAGGATTTAGCGCATGCCTGTAGAGTAGTGCGTCAATTTGGCGGCACGGGCGTCGAAATCCGGAGCGTATGGAATATCCCGGTTCAGAAACTGACCGATGCCCAGGTGGCCGAGCTCAAGCAGGTCGTCGCCGCGCACGGCCTCGAGGTCTGCAGCATCGCGTCGCCCTTCGGCAAGTGCACGCTCGAAAACCCTGGCGAAGTCGCGCAGCACTTCGATATCTTGCGCCGGTGCGCGGACATTGCTAATGCCCTGGAGTGCGCACTGGTTCGCGGATTCGCCTTCTGGGACCGTGACCAGATCCCCCAGAAACCGTGGGATGCCATGGTGAAAGCGTACGAGCCCGTGCCGGCGGTCCTGGAAGAAAAGGGCGTGGTCCTCGGGCTGGAAAACGAAGCAGCCTGTTACGTGGGCACGGCCGCCCACACGCGCACGTTTCTCGACCGCCTCGGCTGCAGCCGGATCAAAGCCATATGGGATCCCGCCAACCACGTGCAAGACCCGCAATCAGAAGGCGTGCCAAGCTACCCGGATGGATATGCGCTCGTTCGCAAGGACATGGTCCACGTGCATGTCAAGGATGCTATCATCGAAACGGATGGGAGCCGTCCCAACGTGTTTCTGGGCGAAGGGCTCTGCCAATGGCCGGAACAACTGAACGCGTTCAGGAAAGACGGCTACGACGGCTATATTTCCCTCGAAACTCACGTCGATCCCGACCGGTTTCCCCTGCATCTCGCGGGGCGCTACGGAAGTTACCTGTACGGCGGCGATCGCGGGGCCGCCAGCACCGTTTGCCTGGCATGGCTGCGCGACACAATAGGCATGATGGCCTGAATGAGGTCCTATGGACGCGGAAAAACTCGAACAGTTATCGGCGTTCTACAAGCGCCACCTGCTGGAAAACGTGTTGCCATGGTGGGAGACCCGCTTCGTCGACAAAGAACACGGCGGATTCCTGGTCTATCGTGATGCCGATGGCGCCCTGCTCAGCACCGACAAGCCCATCTGGGTCATGGGCCGCATCACGTGGATGTGGAGCCGTCTCTACAACACCGTCCAGAAAAAACCCGAATGGCTCGACATCGGCGCCCACGGGGTGGATTTCCTCCTCGAGCATGCCTTTGATACCGACGGGCGCATGTTTTTCAGCGTCACCAAAGAGGGCCTGCCCCTGCGCAAACGGCGTTACCTCTATTCCGAGACCTTTGGCGCGATCGCGTTGGCGGAATACGCAAGGGCTGTTCAATCGGAGGACATGCTCAAACGCGCCCGCGAGCTGTACCGCCTCATCCTGATGTACCACCGCACCCCGGGCCTCCTGCCTCCCAAAGTCATCCCGTCGACCCGGCAGATGCGGGGCCACGGCATGAACATGATCCTCATTGTCACCTCGCAAATCATGCGCGAGGCCGACCCGCAGTGCCGTGAGCTATACGACGACACCATCTCCCGCTGCATCGACGAGATCTTCACCTTTCTCGTCAAGCCGGAGAAAAAATGCCTCTTGGAGGCCGTACTGGCCGATGGAAAAATCCTGGATACGCCCGAAGGGCGCACGGTCCTTCCCGGACACGCCATCGAGACCGCGTGGTTCATCATGGAAGAGGCCGCCGAGCGCGAGGACCCCGCCCTCATGTCGGAAGCCATCCGTATCCTCCAGTGGTCGCTCGAAAAGGGCTGGGACCCGGAATACGGCGGCATCCTTTATTACGTGGATTGCGACGGTAAACCCGCGGAACCGTACGAGCATGAACTCAAGTTATGGTGGGTACACAACGAGGCGCTTTACGCCACCCTCCTCGCCTATTACCTCACCGGCGAAGACGAATGGCTCGAATGGTTCAAGAAGGTCCATGACTGGAGCTTTACCCACTTCCCCGACACGCGGCACGGCGAATGGTTCGGCTATCTCCGCCGCGACGGGACCGTCTCGAGCCGCGTCAAGGGCAACATGTGGAAGGGTCCGTTTCACCTGCCCCGGGCCCTCCTCAACTGCTGGCAGCTCCTCGAGCGCATGAAGGGAAAACACGCATAGGCAGTCCCCGGCCGCTGCGCTACCCCATGGGTGTGATTTCGAGTTCCCTGGTTCGGGCGGCGCAGTTAATTGTGAAGACCCCGCCCGCCTGGGCAAGCGCTTCCTGCGTCTCATCCCCCTGTTTGATCAGATACCGTTTCCCCTCGGCAACGGGGAACGCGCCATCGCGGACGGTGAGCCGGATTTCGCCCTGCGCACGCAGGCCGAGCAAAACGGCTCCCCCATCGTACCGGCGTATAAGCACATTGACGGGCGCTTCGGATTCGATGGACATCGGCACGCGCTCGACGATCGCCAGCTCGTTGAACCCCGGCTCGACGCGCGTGCTCACCTTGCCGCCGCGTACGGTCGAGTACCAGCCGTGTTCCACCTCGATGCCGCGGCCGTCGTAGCGGTATACCCGGTGCAAATCCGATTCGCTGGGCCAGCCATACACGCCCTCCAGGGTGGTGATGATGCGCTCCTCCCCCTTCACCCAGCCTTCGTGCAATTCCATCGGCGTGATGGGGTACATGTGGACCGTTGCAAGCGGATGGGGCGCCTCTTTGTCGCCGTAATAAAAATAGAGCCCGCCGTAATGAAGTTTCGAACGGATGTCGTCGTAGATATCTCGCGCCGACCCGTTCTGCAGGCGGATGTGATTGCCCAGGGCCGTGGGACCCGGAACCAGATGCAGCCGGACCAACTGGGCGTCGCCGGAGGCCGACTCGATGCAGTACAACACGTTCTCGTTGTGCACGGTGCGCGTGCCGGGGTAGCTGTTGCAGATGACCACGCCGCCCGCCGCCTCAACCTTGCGCGCCACCCGAACCAAGACCTCCTGCGCGAGCAGATTCACCGACGCGTACTGCCGCGTGATGGTCTTGGTCTCGGGCTCGATCTCCGCCGTGTGCCCATCCCAGGTGTTATAGGTGAACCGGCCGCCGTAGCCGTGGGTGAACCCATCGGCGAACATGCTCGTGCAGCCGATCTTATCGAGCATGATGTCTATCGCATCGAGCATGGCCTTGCCGTACGTGTTCTCCATCGTGGGGTAGAAGATGTACCAGCGGTAACCCGCGTCGACGTTCTCTTTGCTGAAGTAATGCGAGTAGTAGTCGGGATTATCGCCGCCGTACATGGTCTGGCTGCCGTTGGCGTCCACCACGCGCGAATCGGGAAAAAGTTCCTCCGGTTTGTTGGTGGTATACAGGCTGTGGGCGATATGGAACATGGTCTGGATGCCCGGAAACCGCTCGCGGATCTCCGCGAATTGCTTCTTCAGCAAAGCCATCTCCTGGGGATACTCGACGAACTCAAACCCTTCGAGAGAAAGGCCCGGATTGTCCGGCGGATACCCCAGACAACCCACGCTGACGTACGCAAGGCCGCGCCGCTCCACGTACTCGCGCGTGGGAGGCTCGCGCCGGTCGATAAACGCGAAACTGCCTTCGATCCGCCGGTTGACACCCAGATCCCGGCGCACGTCGTTGATGAAATCGTAGTAGTCGCCGGTCGCATTAACGTATACCGCCCACTCCACCGTGTACGAGGCGTTCGCATCGAGCGCGAACGCGTGATCGCGGATGCCTGCCATTTCGTCTTCGAAAAACGTGGCGTAGTGTTCCAGATACACGTCATCGAGGGCTACCATCCCGATGCCCTGGCCATCCACGGACACGAAAATGGAGGGATTGGGCACGGGCGAGCACGAGACGGCCGCGTGGCCGCCAAGCTCGATGTGGTTGCTCACCATGATGCCGATAGGCGCGCCGGTGAGGTTGGTGATGGTGTCCTTGATCCACACCCGATTCCCATTGGGCTCTATCGCGCGCTCGACGCGGTAGAATGCGCCCTCCGCGCGGGCGGCCAGCCCTCCACCTTGATCTACGGCAACGCTCCACGCGGGTTCAGGATTCGGCGCGCTGTCCTCTCCCGCCGAGAACGCGTTGAAGCCGCCGTGGGGATACGAATACGTGGAGGCCACCCTATACGAATAACCCCCGGCCTCGACTGAGAAGCCTCCGCGCTCGTGCATCGTCACCCCGCATTCAAGCGGCGCCGGAGGCGCCTCAAGCGTACGGCTCGTTTCCTGGCCCGGCTCCGGGATCTCGAATGCGCCAGGGAACGGAACGGCCACAGCCTTCTCCGCACGCAATTTACCTTTTTCCTCTACACGCGCAACGAGGGTATAGCTGCCCCGTTCAGCGGCTTCGAACACCACGTCGCGCTGAACGAGATTGTCCTGGGTCAGCACGAATTCCTGGCCTTCGACAGGCCCGGCATCGCCCTCACGCTTCAGGGCAAGGGTGGCGCGCAACTCTTTCGGACGCGGGAACAGCCGGCTGCAATCGAGGTCCGCGTAGATACGTTCTTCGCTGAAGTAGGGATAAGCGGTCACCGCGATCTCGTTGGACGCGCTGGGCCCGCCGTATTGCGCGGCTTCGGCGTTGTAGTGATCGAGCACTTCGCCGGCTGCCAAGGCGCGGCTGTATACCCGAACGTCGTCCACGAGACCCGGAAAACCCGCGGTGGGCGCATCAGAGCCGGTGTTCGCGCGGATGCGGCCGATCTGGAACGTGGTGTCCGGCGGGATCGCATCGAACTCCGACTTGGCCGTGTCGGCAAGAGCCCCGTTGACGTAGAGACTAAGGGCCGCACCGTCGAAAGTGCCCACGAGGTGGAACCAGGCTCCTGTGGCGACCGGCGCGTGGCACTTGTTCCCGCCGCTTCCCACGTACCAGTAACACGACCCGTCTTTGTACCATGTCAGGCCGTAGCTGCCAAAAGACTTGCCTAGAATTCCCGGTTCGGCATCCGGGATGCGTTCGGGATGCACCCACGCTTCGAGGGTGACCGGCCCCGTGATGTTCAAGGCTTCGGGCGAGCCCATGTCCACGTACTGGTCGCCTCCGCTGAATCGCAAGGCATGTCCGTCGCCCTGAGGCACCCACCTCGCGCCGCGCAATTGCCCGTGGTTGGCGTTCCCCGACGAATCCAGCACCAGCAGCCCTGCCGCGTCGTCGCTGTCGAAATTCCAGCGGCCCGCCAGGCCCGCGTCCGTTGCCCCCGCCACGCATGCCCACACCAGCAAACCCGCCATGCATGTCATAGCGCCGCCTCCTATCGTAAGAACAGACCCGTGCATTGAGCCTAGCGAACGGCGCGGCTGCCGTCAATCGCCCCGGCACACGATGAGACGAATGGCACAAATGGGGCCTATGGGCTCTACACATCGTTGAGACTGCGCATGGTCCGGTAAGCAGCGGGGCTTCTTGCACCCCGGTGGACGGGCACGTCCATGGATCAGTTCGCGGGCCGAAAAGCCTACACTTCCTTCTCCTCTCAAATGTGAGACCAGTAAGACAGCGCGGGGCTCTGTGATCTGCCTTGAACACCTTCCCCCGGGACCGTACACTTAGCGCTTTGGCAACGATATAGGAGGCGAGAGGCGCTTGTCCCAAAGGGCCCCGCCCAAACACAGCACGGAGACGTTAGAGCGATGTACCTTTCCATACGCGATATGATGGTGGCGAGAGACGAGTTTCCGAGTCCGCTCGCGGGGCTGCGGCACTTGGCCGTGGAATTCGTCGAGGTGAAGCTGTCGCAGGAATTCCAGGTCTACGCGATGGATTCGAAGGAGATGCTCACGCTGGCCTCCGACGATGACGCGAAGGCCTACAAGAAACATCTGGAAGGCCTGGGTATCACGGCATGCTGTTTCCTGACAGCCAAGGATTTCAGCGCGGGCGATACCGAGTCCAACATCGCCTGGGTAGCCCGCGCCATCGAGTTGGCGGACATCATGGGCATGGCGGCGGTCCGAATCGACAGCGCCATGTCGAAGGAACGCGAACTGGATTTCGAGGCGCGAGTGAAGTTGTTCGCCGAAGGTTTGGGCGGAGCGCTCGAGCGCACGGCAGGGTCGAAGGTCGCGCTCGGCATCGAGAACCATGGGTTCCAGGGCAATAACCTCGCCTTCCAGCTGAATGTCTACCAGACCGTGAGCTCAGACCGCCTGGGCGCTACTATGGACACCGGAAACTTCTACTGGCGCGGGTATCCTCTGTCGGAAGTCTACGGGATCCTCCGCATTCTTGCGCCGTACGCAAAACATACGCATCTGAAGAACATCAAATATCCCGCGGACAAACGCGAAGCCACTCGCGAAGCGGGCTGGGAATACGGCACATACGCCTGTCCGCTCGACGAGGGCGACATCAATCACGCCAAGGTGCTCCGCTTGCTCGCGGACGCGGGTTATGACGGCGACATCTGCATCGAGAATGAGTCGCTCGAACACTACAAGACGCCCGGCGAGCGCATCGAGGTCATCGAGCGCGATGTGGCGCACTGCAGGGCAATTATCGAAGATCTTAACCTTTGACCACTGCGCGAGGAGGCTCCGTGGGCGACGAAAAACCGGCTGCTGCAAAACCGTCCTGGCGCGGATTTGCATTTCTCGTCGCTGGGTTGCTTCTTGCGCTGGGAGCGAGTGTTCTGGCCCAGCGCACCGGGCTGGGGAAAAGCCTCGAGCTCGACTTCAAGGGAATACGCGCTGTCGGTACCGCCGAACCGATGGGCGACGACTACAACATCCGGTACGAACACCCCGACGGCACCATCTTCAGGCGTCTCTATACCGGCCGGCTGAGCGGGGAGCCGTTGCCTCAGGGAAAACTCGAGATCGCGATCGCCTTTGACCCCGAGGAGCCCAGCCGCTTTCAACCCGCGGGCCTCTCGTATCTCCCCGGCGTCGCTGCGTTGACAATGTTCATCGCAGGCATGTGGTGCGTGCTTAAGGGACGCTCCGCCATGCGCCGCCATTATCTCAAAGCGACAGGAAAACTGGACGACGGGAACCAAAGGAAGAAACCCCCGTCAGGCAAACCGGCCCCCGACATCGCGCGCCGCAAGACAATGCGCATCGTCCTCGCTATTGCCATCGCCCTGGCTCTGCTCGTGCTGTTCTACGGCTGCCCGCAACTCAACATCCCGGGGATTCAAAGAAACTGACCCAAGGTTTTGCACAGCAAGAACGCGCGGCCTGTCCCCCCAAAGCCATCGGCTGCCGTGGCCAATGTCGGGATACCCCCCTCCTCAAGCGCTTCGCGTGACTCGCTCGCGCCGGCAATCTCGCAAGCCCCTGCCTGAGCGCGCCTGTCCGTTCTTCCGGCCTAGACCTGTTCCGGCACCACGTACGGTTCGCGGTACGTGCGTTTGACCAGGCCGTTGGCTTCGTCGTCGTTCACGAAACCCTCGGTAGCGGGGTCGATTTGCAGACGGCGCCCTGTGCGGTAGGCGATGTTGCCGTAGTGGCACAGCAGCGTCGAGAGGTGCAGTTTCTCGATGTCGCCGGCGGGCAGTTCGCGCGACCGCACGCAGTCAATGAAATTGGCGATGTGGCCAAGGTTGGCCGCGGTGAATTCGCCGTGAGTAACGTTGACGGACTTCCCGTCGGCATCGAACGCTTCCCATCCCCCGCCGTGACGGCCCATATACATGATTTGCTTGCTGCCGTAGATCTCGACACGCGTACCGCTGAACGGCCAGTTCGGCAGGGTATCCAGGTCACGGATTTCCATGGGCGTCTTGCGCATGTAAGGCGCCCACAGGACTTCCTCGAACACCATGGTGAGCCCGTCAAAATCGTAGATCACCGAATGCGTGTCAGGGCATTCCTGGTCGTCGTCGAAGAAGAGTTTCCCCCCGCCCGACGTGACATATTTCGGGTAGGTCTTGTCGATGAGCCAGCGGGCGATGTCCATCTGGTGCACGCCGTCGTTGATGATGTCCCCGCCCGAAAAATCCCAGAACCAGTGCCAGTTGTAGTGGAACCGGTTGGGATTGAAAGGACGGTTGGGCGCCGGCCCGAGCCACAAATCGTAGTCCACGCCTTCGGGCGGGGTGCCGTCGGGCTTTTTCCCGATGGGACCCCGTTCCTTGCTGTTGATTACCCGCGCGAAATGAACCGTGCCAAACGCTTCCGAGCGGATGTAGTCGAAGGCCTTGTAGCAGTAGGAAGCGCTCCGGTTTTGCGCCCCGACCTGGACGATGCGGCCATACTTCCGCGCCGCCTCGACCATCTTGCGGCTCTCCCAGATGCAGTGCGAGGTCGGTTTTTCCACGTAGACGTCTTTGCCGGCCTGGCAGGCCCAGATCGTACCCAAGGCATGCCAGTGGTCGGGCGTCGCGTTGATGATGACGTCAACGTCCTTGTCGTCCAGCACTTCCTTAATGTTCTGGACGCATTTCGGCGCCTTGCCCTGGGTATCTTCGATCAACTTGGACCGGTCTTTGAAGATGCGGCTGTCGACATCACAGATATAGGCCAATTCGACGTCGTCGCGCTGCGCGAACCATTCGCCCAGGTAACGGCCCCGCCCGAGCATGCCCATGCTGGCGGCGATGATCTTCTCGTTGGCGCCCAATGCGTTGATGGAAAAGACGCCCGCGCTGGCGGCCGCCGCAACCTTCCCGGTCTTGCTGAAGAATTCACGCCGGTTCATCGATTTCATGAACGGTCTCCTCATGTCCCGACACGTATCCCGGCACGCAAGTGCGTGCGGACTTTCGGGGCTGCGCCCAACTTCGGCCAGATAAGACTTGCGTCATACACGCGGTTACGATAGCAAAAGCGCGTTCAACATGCGAATCGAAGGTTCAAGGCTCGGTAAGCCGAAGAGGACCCCGCGAGAAAACAGCGCGCGCTCCCCAAAGAGCGCGCGCCGTCGTACATCCGTTTTTGGCCGCAAACTGGCCCTGTGATCTATTAATAAGAAGTCAGCAAACCTATCAGAGCGAAGGTCACGTTCACCGGCATTTCTTCGCTCGGATACCGCACGAACTCGACGTGCCCGTCCATATAAAGCACATTGCTGCCGCCGGGAATGTGGTTGAAGTTCCAGGTCACCGTGGCAATCGTGTCCCACATCACCGCGAGCTCGCTCTGAGCCTGGGCGCTGCCGGCGGGATTGTTGATGTCCGTGATGAAGAACCGCTCGATGCCTTCCCGGAGCCGGTAGAGCGTATCCGAGGACGGTCCGCCCACCACGCTGTAATCCAGGTTCATGTCGTTGTCCGCGACATTCATGAACTGCTGAAGCAACGCGATGGAGTCAGGATTGGCCGCATTTATCGCGATCTGATACCACAGCAGCGGCTGAACCGGAACCATGGTCAACGGGTCAACGTTCGGAGGCAGAGATACCCCAACGGCCGCTGCGGCGAGTCCCACGTTAATCTGGTACGGCGAGTTGTTGTCGCTGTCGTCGAATGCCCAGCCATAGTAGTTGTAAGCATACGACGCCGGCCACCAATGCGCGCACACATCCGGCAATCCGTTGTCGTCCAGGTCCGGGTCCAGAATGCACTGCCCGGCTGCCGTGTACATCTGCTCGGCCTTGAGCCGTGTGCTGGATGGGCAGACGTAGATGTTGGGGTCGGTCAGGTACTCAGGATAAATCTGAGAAGACAACGGGGTAACAATAAAACCGGTGGGTGCGCAACTGCTCTGGCCCTGGTACATGATGGTCGGCCATCTCTCGCCCTTGCTTTCGTTCGCGTACATCTTGAACACGAGGCCGAACTGTTTCAGGTTGTTGGCGCAACTGGCACGCCGGGCCGCTTCGCGCGCACGGGCCAATGCGGGCAGAAGAATGGCCGCAAGGATGCCGATGATCGCGATAACGACCAGCAATTCAATGAGTGTAAATCCCTTTCTCTTCATTTGATGACCTCCTTTACGATGACTTGAGAATCACGCCGGGTATCCGCCTGACTCCACAATGACTCAGGCCCACCAATCAGAATACCTTGGAAAAATCATTTCCGCAAGGTTGTTCTTTCGGGATTTTAGTAGCTCTCACAGACAACTGCCTGGAAAGACAGGCACAGGCCCTGTTCAAACGGACTCCGATTCTCCCGGGCTTGCTGAGTGCCAGCTTCTTACCTTGGCGACATGGCCCGGCCACGCAAACAACAAGCGCGCGCTCCGAAGAGCGCGCGCTCGGGTTGGTGCTGGTATTGGAAAATCGAACCGCTTAGCGTCACGGGGGATTGAGCACGCCGCTCATCAAATCCATCATCTGCACGTATGCCTTGCAGACCGGCCATTCGCTCGGGTAGCGGACGAATTCGACGTGCCCGTCCATGAACAGCACGTTACCGCCGCCGGGGATGTGGTTGAAGTAACTCTCGACACCCTTTGCAGCAGTCCACACCGAGTCCCACATCACCGGAACTTCGGTCTGGGCAATGGCGCTGCCCGCCGGGTTGTTGATGTCGGTGATGAAGAACCGCTCGATGCCTTCACGAAGACGGTAGCAGGTCACATCCTTGCCCGTGTCGCTCGCGTAGCTGATATCGCCTTCAAACGAGTTCCAGGGGGTGCCATTCCCAAAGTTGAAAACAGCGGAGAGACTGACAAGATCTTCGTTCCCCGTGCCGGCAGCCACGCCCGTGAAAACGGTCTGGACCGCGAAGAGGAACCCATAGTCAAACGTGGCTGGCATATCGTTGACATCCGTTCCCGGCATGATGACGTACTCGTCCTTCATGGCCCAGCCATAGTAGGTGTACGACACTTCCCAGAAATCGCAGGGCTGGACGCTGCCGTCGGCATTCCGCCAATACTGGTCGGCCCGTGCCTGGGCATCGGCGTCCGATGGGCAAAGAATGATGTTGTCGTCGGTCATGTACTCGGGGTATACCGACGGGCCGTTAAAGAACTGGTTGTGGTCGTTGGGGTCTCCGCAAGGACCAGTCCCCGCATCATACGGATGCGCCTTAATCAAGCTCGGCCACTTTTCGCCTTGGGCCTCGTTCGCATACATCTTGAAAATCAGGCCCATCTGCTTCAGGTTGTTTGCGCAGCTCGCGCGCCGGGCCGCTTCGCGCGCACGGGCCAATGCGGGCAGAAGAATGGCCGCAAGGATGCCGATGATCGCGATAACGACCAGCAATTCAATCAATGTGAACCCTCGTCTTCTCATGTTATCAATCCTCCTCGTTGTTCAAAACACCTGTGACACCACGATACCTGTAATGCCCGTACCAGCCAGAATAATTATGACTCTGGGTCAGGGTTCTTGTCAACTCCTTCACGTCATGGCAATTCCCCCTATAGACACCGGGCTTGTAGAAAGGAAATCCCGTAGTGCGCGTGGCAACGGTCTGCATTTGCGAACATTGGTCGGTTCAGCGCGGAAAGGTAGAGGAAAAATTTCCATGTTGTGATTGCCAGCATTGCGGCCCGCACGGCCCATCAAGAAGCCCGGTTTCAGACGCGGCAGGAATGTCGCGCTTACATAGCCAATCAGTCTTGATGGGCAATTTACAGACCTTTGGTCATAAAACTCCGCGCATGACCGCCGCCCGAAAGAGAACAGACCCAGAAATAGGTTGTGCGAGGGAAAAACAGGACCGCAAGAGTCCTGTGCCACCCCAGCAGATACCATGAAATATATGCAAAACATGTATTCTGCGAAGCCCTCCAGCCCCATGGCCTGTGAACACGGACCGCCTGACACAAGACCTGGGGCTACAAGTCAGCCTCGTCATACGGGTGGCGAGAACGTGTCAAGTTGAGCCACGGGGGCGCGACCCGTAAGATACGGTGTCATGGACCGTGCTACGCTCATTTATGATGGCGAATGCCCGTTTTGCCGCCGTGCGGCGGCATGGGCCCTGCAGCATGCCCGCGAGAACGCGCTCGAGGCGCTGCCGTGCCAGGATGCCGAGCGCGAGCGCCGTTTTCCGGAAATTACCCGCGAACAGTGCATGGCGGCCATGCAGTTGGTGACGCCCGACGGCCGGGTGTATGCCGGAGACCAGGCCCTGCCTGTGCTGATGGAACGGATGCAGGGGTGGCGCTGGGCCGCGCGGGTTCTGCGCTGGCCGGTGTTCCGCCATGCATCGCCGGGGGTCTATCGCTGGTTCGCCACACGCCGCTACGCGCTGGCCGCGATCGCGGGGCATGAGCGCAGAGAATCCTGCAACAGCAAGGCTGAAAAGACCTGCAACGAAGGGGAAAAACGTGAGTAACGACGGAATAACCTACCTTCCCAATTCAAAACCTTGTTTCATCTGCGGTGAAGATAACGCAGCCGGCGTCCAGACGCGATTCTACATCGAAAACGGCATTGTCAAAGCGCCGTTCACGGGCAAGCCGCACCATTGCGGGTTCGACAACGTTGTACACGGCGGCATTGTCGCGGCGATCCTCGACGAGTGCATGGGCTGGGCCGTAGCCCGCGAAGTTCACCGCATGTGTTTCACCGGCGAATTGACCATCCGCTACCTCAAACCCGTTCCCGCCAACCGGCCCATGACCGCCTGTTCGGAAGTCTGCAAGGCTACCCGCCGGATGGGGACCGCCCGTGGATGGCTCGTCGATCAAGAGGGAACCGAGTACGCCCGCGCCGAAGGCCGGTTTATTCCGCTTTCCGCCGAGGGCACGCTCGAGGTCGACGACAACCTGGTCTACCGTGGCGGCGAAGAACGTGTGTTTGACTGCCTGCGGGAAAGACCCCGGTAGCGCCCGGCCTCGCGCCAAACGGTTCTTGTTCGTCCGTCACAAGCCCGGATGTCAGTCGAAATACAGGACGGGCGACCACGCCTGTTTGCCATCCGCATCGGTGATCTCGACCCGCACATACGCCACGGGGCGTTTCATGGTGAAGACGCCCTTAGTGAGCGGCTGGTCCGTTGCGAGGGTCTGTGCGCCGTTGGGGGCGGTGGCGTAGAACTGGATCTTCCGTACCGGAGAACACTCGACGGTCACCGTGTCCCCCTCGACACGCAGATCGGTGAACTCGGGGCCCGTCGATGCATAATAGGCGCCCTTGCGGAGAGCGTCCATGACCGCATCGAGCGTCAATTGCGCCGCTTTAATCATGGTCCACCCCATTCGCAAGGCATTGTCGCCGTGTACATCGTCGACGGCCACCGCGGGAATGCGCCACCCTTTGGCGAGCAAATCGTCCCAATGGACCGAGCTGTTGGCCCGGCCATTAAAGCGGCAGGTGGAATTGTAGACCTCGAGGGCTCCCGCGCCATCTTCAAACAAGGGCAGCAGCTCATCGTGAGTGAAGCCGCACCAATAGGGGTGCGCGGCGACAACAAAAGCCCCTGCATCACGCAAGGCTTTCATGCGCTCCTCCATGGGCGTTTCCTTCTCGAAGGTCATCCCCACGGGCACATTGATGCACAGGATATGGTAATTCATGTTCGGATTGGGCGACTTGGGATGCGTTTCCATGCCGCTGATCAGCAGAAACGCATCGGAACAGAACGGTGCGGCCTCGCTGGTCTTCTCGTGGTCCGACACGGCGAGGATGCTGTAGCCATGAGACCGGTACTGTTCCACGCGCACCGGCAGATCTACGTCGCCGTCCGATTGCGTTGTATGCGTGTGCAAATTCGCCTTGTACCAATTCCCGGGCAACGCGAAGGGGTTCACCGGCGCCTGGTCCGCCGCGAACGCCCCGAAGCCTACGCCGAAAACCGCCGCCACAACACATAAAATACGTGCAACCTGTCGCATGGTCCCTCTTCCTTTCGATTGGCTCGAGTGTGTGCCACGAGCATAACGCACCATGCCCTCATCCGCAAGCATCTCGGGCCTGCCTACTCGATGATGATGTTCCCGGGCCGGTACCGCCGGTGACCGTCAGTATGAGGAAGAGGCCGTGAAAGCATCGGCGTCCCATCCAGGCGGCCGGCCGAACAGATGCATGAGTATCCCCCGCTTCTCGCTGATACGGCCTGTTGCTCTCTCCGCCCGCCCTATTCCGCCCGGTTGGGATTCTTGGGGAACCAGCCCTTTGCCACGCGCTTTTCCTGCTCCTTGATCTCGTGGATCGTCCACAACGAGGAGAACCCCACTACCCCCAAGGTCACCGAACTGTACGTATTCCCGACATACAGAGATAGAATCACGCAGATAATGCCAACCACCAGAAAGATCGGCCAGATGCGCGCCCCGAAGTAGTACTCGCCCTTGATGACCACCGGGTGGAAGATGCCTATCGCCAGGAACGCCACCGCCCCGAGTATCACGCCTTGAAAATTCACGCTCGTTCTCCTAAACCCGCTCGGGACACACGTATCGCGTCTGCGGCGGACCCGCCTGCGTCAGTCCCGCCCCTGCTTCCGTTTCAGCCCGGCGGCACAGGCACACCCGCCGCCTCCGCAGGTTTCGTCACAGGACCGCCCCGCGGCGCGTGTACGCAACTGCCAACCCACGAAAAACGCCGCAGCGCCTATGATAACGCCAACTACTGCACCTTCAAGCATTCTCGGTATTCCTCATGGCGTGCCCAAGCCCAGCGCCAGGCCGCTTTGGTAGATAACAACGGCGAGGACGAAAGCAATCCCCGTCGAGTAGGCCGTGGAAAAGAGCGCCCACTTCCAAGAGCCGCTTTCGCGGCGAATGACGGCCATACTGGCGAAACAGGGCGCGTACATCATAACGAAGACCATCAAAACAAAACCTTTGAGCGGATTCCACGCGGGATCCTGCGCCAGCTGCTGCGACAGGGATTCCGGCCTGTCGGGGTCGACATCTCCCATGGCCAGCGCAGTGCCCATGGTGCCTACGATGACCTCCTTGGCCATGAATCCGCCCATCAGGGAGATGTTGGTGCGCCAGTCAAAGCCCGCCCATTGCGTGACCGGCTCCAGAGCACGCCCGAAACGGCCCGCAAAACTGTGCGACAAGGCGCCAGCGGCCCGTTCTTCTTCGGTCACGGCCGCGACGCGCGGGCCGCCGCCGGGGGCCTGGGAATCTCCGCCATCGGGCGGTCGGGGGAAATACATCAGGGCCCAGAACAAGATGTTGATGGCCAGGATCACGGTTCCGGCCTTCTTCACGTACAACCAGGTGCGGTCCCATGTGTGAATCAACATGCTTCGCAGCAGAGGCATGTGATACGGCGGCAACTCCATCACAAAGGGGGTTTGCTCGCCCCGGATAACGAATTTACGGAGCACCCACGCGGCGGCAAGCGCCACCGCCCACGATATCGCCCACATAAGCAACATCATCTCGGTGCGATGCCGGGGAAAGAACGCCGCAATCAACATGGCATAGACCGTCAGTTTCGCTCCACAATTCATGAAGGGCACGACCAGCATGGTGATCAGGCGGTCCTTGTCCTCCCGCAGCGTGCGTGTGGCCATCACGCCGGGAACGGCGCATCCGCCCGCGCCCAGCCCGCCGGAAACGATCAGAGCGAGAATCGATTTCCCCTGGAGGCCGAAGGTTTGCAGCACCCGGTCGAGAATGAACGCAACACGCGCAATGTAGCCCGAATCCTCGAGCGCGGATATCAGAAAAAACATCGTAAAAATGAGCGGCATGAAACCAAGCACGCCCCCCACGCCCGCGATGACAGCATCGTTCAGCAGCGAATGGAGAACGGGCGCCCGAGCCTCGAGGCCGGATATCGCGCCGGCAAGTTGATCGAAGAACCATTCCACCCACGCAACCGGCGCATACCACCCCCCAAACCAGGGAATCCACGCCCATTCAGTCGAGATCTTGAATACGGAAAAGAACAAGGCGGCCACTACCGCGACCAGAATCACCGGGCCCAGGAAACGGTTGCACACGAGCGTATCAATGCGGTCCGTAACAAGCTGGCGGGCTTGTCCCGTGAGGATTAGACATTCTTTCATGATGCCGGACGCATACCCGTAGCGCCGTTCGGCAATCACCGTGGCGCAATCGTCGCCACAATGCTGTTCGATAGCCTTGATGGCCTTGGCGGCGGCCTTCAGCATATGGTCCGCCTCGGCATCCGCCAGTTCCGCTACCTTTTTCTCGACTTCTGCGTCCTGTTCGAGAAGTTTGACCGCCAGCCAGCGGGGCCGGTACCTGGCGGGCAATGACGGGACACTGCTCAGGAGCTCGGCCAGCTTGTCGACTTCCTCATCGACCTCGTGGCCATAGGTGACCGGGCGGGGCGCGACGGAGAGCTTGCCGTCAAGAGCATCCAGGCATTGTTGCAGCAGTTCTCTCACGCCAACGCCCTTGTTGCCCACGGTAGGCACCACGGGAATGCCCAGAAGTTCCGACAGTTTCGCGTGGTCAACAGCGATTCCGCGGTGTGCAGCCACGTCCACCATGTTGAGTGCCAGAATCAACGGGGCACCCATCTCCATGATCTGAATGGCCAAGTACAGATGCCGTTCCAGATTCGACGCATCGAGCACGTCCACGACAAGGTCGGGACCCTGCTCGATGATGAAATCCCGGGCAACCAGTTCCTCCTGGGAGTATGCGGTGAGGGAATAAGTGCCGGGGAGGTCGACTACACGAATCCGGCGGCCATCCAGCCGTGCCACGCCCTCTTTGCATTCCACCGTGACGCCGGGATAGTTCCCCACGCTTTGGAACGTTCCCGTGAGGTGATTGAAAAGAGACGTTTTGCCGGCATTCGGATTGCCTGCAATCGCTATGCCCGCCACGTCAGAGTTCCTCGATGTCGATTTGCCTGGCCTCGCTCATGCGCAACGCCAGGGAGTATCCCTTCAGGGTAATCTCGACGGGGTCGCCCAAGGGCGCGTGCCGCTCAACGTACAGCTCGGTCCCCCGCATAATGCCCATATCGAGCAGACGCTGCCGGAGCTCGGGACACCGCTCGCCCCGCACCCGCACAACGCGTGCGCGGTCGCCGCTGACGAGGTCAAACAACGTTTTGGCTTTCATGCATTACCTGCTATAACGGCGCTCACCTTGCGGGCGCATGGAGACACGAGCCACATCCAGCAGCGCTGAGACGCTGAGTGAAAGATGCCTGCCGGTACTCTCAACTCACGTGGCCGCGTTTTCCCGGATGACCTCTATGCGCTCGGCCATGCCCTGCCCGATGGCGATACGGCAGCCCCGGCATGAGATGATCACCGGGCCCGATCGGCCCTTCGCAATCACCTGCAGCAACACGCCCGGCAGCACGCCCAGCCGCGCAAGGTTCTCCTTGAACCCGCGCCCGCCGTGGCATTTCACCACACGCACGGTCTCATTGCTGCGTGCTTCGCTCAACATCCTCGCCTGTGTCATATCTGTCGTATTCGTGTTCATCACGGAACGCCGCACGGGGCGGCGCCATTCCAGGCAGGGCTAAGCGCCGGTTTGCGAGCTGTCTTCTATTTCCTCGGAAAACCGCGCGCCACCTCGAAACCTGCCATTGTCCTCGTCCCAGTGCATCCGCGCACCGGGATTTCTTCCAACAAACTCGACGAAATCGATAAGCCGCTCCAACACAAGGGGCGGCATCGCATGTTCCATGCCGCACGCGGCTGCTTCAGCCTCTTCGTTGCCAATGCCCAATACGTCAACAAAGAAACGCCGCAGGGCCTCGTGTCCCCGCACGACTTCCGCGGCCACCTGCAGGCCCCGCAACGTGAGCGTCACAATGTCGTATGGCTCATAGTTGACAAGGTTTCGCTCTTTGAGTGCGTGCAGCGCACTGGTCACCGACGAGCTATTGACATTCAGGCGGTCCGCAATATCTTTGACCCGCGCTGCCTGTTTGGCCTCGACGACGTGGAAGATCGCCTCGAGATAGTCCTCCAGGCTGGCGCTAAGACGTTCGTCAACCATCCTTTTGCCCCTCATCAAAAGTTAGAAGCCTCTAACAATTGTAGAGCCCCCAATCGCACCGTGTCAAGAAAATCCCCTGAGTGACCTCAGGATGACCAAGCAGGATAGAAACCTATCCCCCTTAACGCTATGCTGCACATCGTCGTCTGGGATTCACGCCTAAAACTTGTAATCCAAACCCGTCAAGAACTTATGTTCCCAGTTCTCAGCGTCCACATCCCCGGGATGACTGTCGTATTCCGAATAGAGCCGTATTTTCAGGCTCATCTTCTCAGAGAGCGGGGTCAGAAATGCTAGATCTGATAAAATCCTGTATTGTGAAAAGTCATCAATGTCCGGCTCCACCGTCAGGTCCGATGAAAAAAGGCTCCTGGCAAACACTTTCTGCTCATAATGGCTCGAAGCATGAACAGTGATGCTGTCTTCCGTGACGGTGTCGTTATGGAACTTGAGACTTTCCGCATCGTAATAGTAGCGCAAGCTCGCGGCAATCAGTTCCAGGCCGTTCAGTGTGCCGACCTGGTTCAGGAACTGGTTGAGCCGCGCGAGCCGGGCGTTCTTGCTGGCATCTCTGGCGGCGTCTTCCGCGAGCAGGCCGTATTCGAGCCAATACTCGCGCCGGTAGCCGGCGCCGCCCTCGAGAGACAGCTTACGTTGCTCATTATTGATGAACTCTTTCCCGAGCCCGGCGCCGGTGCGCAAACGCAAATCCAGCTGGCGTCCTGCATCATGTTCGGCCCCGCCCAGCCAGTAGCCGTAGAATCGTTCGTTCCAGAAATGCTGCCACTTCAACTCGCCAAGGATACGCTGGGTGTTCTTCTGAGACTCAACCTCCCCGTAGCCAGCCTCAGACTTGAATGTCAGGGTGTCGCCCGGCCATTGGCGCACCACAGTGAGCGTTGTTGCGGCATCAAACGTGTCGGTAGCGCCCTTGCGCCAGGAAGCGCCCATGGTCACGTCCCCCGCCCACTTCTTCGGGGCGGCTTGCCCGGACGCCGCCTCCTCCGCGGATTTCCTCTCGTCCGGGGCAGCGGGGATGCCCGCTGCCTCAGCGGCTGCGGCGCCCGGCACGGCTATGGCAATAATCTCCCCGGGCGCGACGTGACTTACCGCGCCGTTCACGGTGATGGCCTGCTCGCCGTCGAGAAGAATGAGTCTGCCCGTTACGGGTCCACTGCCGCGAACTGCAACCTCGACGGCTTCCTCGGTCGTGACGGCAAGGACGTCTCGCCACGGGATCTCGAGCAGATTGGTGTAGACCCCGCGGAACCGCAGCACCTCCCCGCTGAGACCCACGAGCGAGCCGCTGATCCGGTCGCCGTTCTGCAGGTATACGGCGTCCGCGCACGCATCTCCCGCATGAGCGGCAACGGCCCACGCCAGGACCAAACGCTGAAACAGTGCCATTTCCATGCCCTCGAACGTGATTTTGCGATGGTGGAACGCGGACTATTCTGCCCGCACGCGCCCGGAAAGAACCTCATCATCGCCTATTTCGGGCCTCTTTTTCAAAAGCGCGAGCATTGCCGCCCCGGCCGCCGCCTTGACACTCCGGCGCATATCGGCGTACCATTTTTATGCGGGGTATGAAACACTGTGGAGGGGGAGGCGGTTATGTTTGAGAACAAAAACTTCTTCTTCATCCTGCTTGGTGTAGTGGCGTGCGCGCTGGTTCTCGTGATTGCGGTAGACCTCACAAGCAAAGAGAGCATGATCAAACAAGCCACACGCGGCCGCGCATACACAAAAGAACTCAAGAAGTTTCGAAGCCTTGTCCAGCTCGGCATGCCGGCCGATCAGGTTCAGGCCGTCTTCAAGGAACAGCAGTTCCAGCATCTGCAGATGGTCGCGGGAAAGAACGCCGCCTTTGAAGTCACGCCCCCCATCTCGTACGGCAAAAACAACTGGACGCTGCTTATCAACACGTCCAACAACGTTGTGGTATCCGTGCGGGTGCGTAAGTACATGAACAGGCAGGAAAGACCTTCGGGCGCCCCCGAAGATATTGCCTATCCTGAATATGCCAACATGCAGTGAGCCCCGGAGACCGTTTCAGCCTCGTCTCGGCGCATTGCGGGGAAAAACAAGAAGACCAGCGCTAGGCCGGGGTGTCCGGGCCGCACAATCGGACCTTCACCGTTGACCAATCATCCGAGAGTTCCGTGAGCGCATAAAAGCCGTCACGGAAAGGTCCTGGATTCACAAGTTCGGCGGCCCCGACCACATCCGTCCCGCGTCCTTCATGAATATGCCCGCAAAAACAAACCAGCGGGCGTGTCTCCTCGATGAACTGCCTCACGCTCCGGCTTCCGACGTGCCGCCCGTCCGTCGTGCAGTCCGCGACCGTGCCAAACGGCGGCTGGTGACCGAGAAGAATCAGGGGGTGTTCCCGGGGGATTTGACCTGTGGCCGTGCTCAATTCCTTCCAGAAATCCGTTTCACTCTTCTCATTCGGCGTACCGCCGGGACAAGGCAGCGACCCGCCAAAACCAGCGAACGCAACCGAGTCTAGAACACGACACGTTTGCTCGCACAATATGTCTTCTTCGGCCAGGTATTGGGCCACCTCGGGAAGATCGCAATTGCCGGTCACGCCCAACACGAACGCATCTGTTTCCGCGCGGATCGCGGCGATGATGCCGCGGGCAACGTTCGAGCCGCCGAAATGCGTGATGTCACCGGCAAGCAATACAACATCGGCAGCGGCAAACCGCCCAGATGTGCGCGCCATGGCACGCATGTTCCCATGAATGTCCGAGAGAGTAAGTATCAGCATTGCGGCGCTATGGTACACGAAGCCGAACCCTTCCGCCAGACGGACGGACCCGGCAACGGCGGAACCACGCGCGGCAGGGGGCATGCGCCCCCGGAGCTCCCTGGCCTCCCAACGCGTTGAATGGTAAGACGAACAAATGGCGCAGTTGCACCCCGTGTACAGCGAATACCTCTAAAACCAGGATTTTCCGACGCGAGGTCAGAAAACTTGCCAAATTGTCAGCAATCTGTTAGACTAGTCGTGGGTTTGAACCCAAATATGAATGTCTTCAGACATGGCGCGAGGGTAATACGCTTGGCCACCTCAATGCGCGCAATAAAGGAGGTGATGGCTGGCGAAGAATCGCATCGGGCTGCTCTGTAATCCGCGGAAAATCAGTCTGTCTGGCATATCAATTTCTTCAAATCTGGAAGGATGACTGCGATGAAAAAGCATGGTTTCACTTTGATTGAATTGTTGGTGGTAATCGCCATTATCGGCATTCTGGCCGCGATCCTCCTGCCGGCGCTGGCCCGTGCTCGCGAAGCCGCGCGCCGCGCCAGCTGCGCCAACAACCTCAAACAATTGGGCCTGATCTTCAAGATGTATGCGAACGAAAGCAAGGGCGAGAAGTGGCCGAGCATGTTGAAGGCCTTCCCTTTTCAGAGCGAGACAAG
Source organism: Candidatus Hydrogenedentota bacterium (assembly GCA_035416745.1). Classification (NCBI taxonomy): domain Bacteria; kingdom Pseudomonadati; phylum Candidatus Hydrogenedentota; species Candidatus Hydrogenedentota bacterium. The sequence goes on from DAOLNV010000004.1 coordinate 36,314, forward strand.
CCCCTTGCCGTGTTCAATACCAAACACGTTCAACCAGTTCTTCAACGGCCCGGCGGTTTACCCCGAGTATATGACCGATGACAAGATCATCATTTGCCCGTCCGACGCCGATGGTGAACAGCGGGCAGACGAGTATTGGCGCAATACCGACGGCAGCGTCCAGCCCTGCGATTTCTGGGAAGTGTCTTACACGTACTATGGCTGGGCATTGAAGGACGAGTACGTCATCATGCCGGGAACGGATGTCAACGCCATGCCGGCGTCGTTTGACTATGGGTTCCTCTTCGCGGTCCAGACCGTTTTCACGGGCGTGGGTGCCGGCACGGGGAACGATGATCTTGTCAGTCTCTCCGCTGTTTTCAACTTTGGGAACGGCACCCCCTGGAACTCGTTTGAAAGCGATATCAGCTACGCGAGCGACACGGGCAAGGATGTGACCTGCTACCGTCTTCGTGAAGGCATCGAGCGGTTCTTCATCACCGACATCAACAATCCGGCCGGCAGCGCCATGGCCCAAAGCGAGGTCCCGGTAATGTGGGACTCGGTCTGGTCTGCAACAGAAGGCCGGGAAAGCTACTTCAACCACATCCCCGGCGGCGGCAACGTGCTGTACATGGATGGGCACGTGGAGTTCGTCCGGTACCCGAGCGAGTGGCCGGTCTGCAAAGGCTACGTGCAGATGATGAATTTGCTCAGCAGCATGCTCAATCCGTAACCCGTTCGCATTCGGTTCTTCATCATTAGCAGACTCATCAAAGCGCGCGCTCTTCGGGGCGCGCGCTGCTGTTGTTCGTGCGGCCGGCAGGACACATCTCGTCAAAGGCGCAAGCTGTTAACAAACCCGGAATGAGGGGTTTGTGACGCGAGGTCGGAAAACTTGCCAAATGATCAAAGTTCTGTTATTCTAGCTGCATAGTTGAATACAATTTTTGATCGTTTTTGAGGCGGAGCGAGCGCAAGGGCCATCCGCTTGACCGCCTCAATGCGGGCGATAAGGGAGGTGATGGCTGGCGAGAAACAGTACCCGGCTTCTCCGCAATCCGCGGGAAATCAGTTCATCTGACATATTTGTCCCCTCAAATCTGGAAGGATAACTGCGATGAAAAAACATGGATTTACCTTGATTGAATTGCTCGTGGTGATTGCCATCATCGGCATTCTGGCCGCGATCCTGCTGCCGGCGCTGGCCCGTGCCCGCGAGGCCGCCCGCCGCGCCAGCTGCGCCAACAACCTCAAACAGTTGGGGGTGGTCTTCAAGATGTACGCCAACGAGTCCAAAGGCGAGAAATGGCCGAGCCTGTGCAAGGCGTTTCCCAAATACTCCCTCCCCTGCGACCTGGATGACCCTGCCGCCCAGCCCAACCACGTCAACAGGTTCTTTGATGGTCCGTCCGTGTATCCCGAGTATTTGACGGACGACAACGTCCTCATTTGCCCATCGGACGCGGACGGCTGGACCCGCGTGGAGGTCGACGGCTGGCGGCATCCTGATGCGATGTTTCCCAATGGAGGCATTAACCCCTGCCATTTCTGGGAAATCTCGTACGAGTACTACGGGTGGGCCGTGATGCCCGAGCTGCTGCTGGTGGGCCCCGTCAACACAACTACCCTGAACAGGGATTCCTACGACGTAATGGGCGGCGATTTCGAGCCTGGTTTCCTCGCCGCGATGCTGGAAGAGTTCGGCGTAGCCGGCACCTATCTTGACGACACGTGGGCCACCAGCCGCGGACAAGTTCACGAGCGCGACTTGACGCTGAATCCTCCGGAAACGGATACAGGCGCAACGACCGTTTATCGCCTTCGTGAGGGCATTGAGCGGTTCTTCATCACCGACATCAACAATCCCGCGGGCAGCGCCTTGGCCCAGAGCGAAATTCCAGTCATGTGGGATATGGCGTGGACAACCTCGGACCCTCAGAACAAATGGAGCTATTTCAACCACATCCCCGGCGGCAGCAATGTCCTTTACATGGACGGACATGTCGAATTCATTCGCTACCCGAGCGAATGGCCCGTGTGCAAAGCGTATGTAGACATGATGAATGCGCTGGCCACCGTGATCAGTTGACCGGCTCAGCTCCTCGCCGCAAGAAGCAGGGGACCCCGGAAATATCCGTAGCCCCCAAACACCTGAAAAACTGCGATGTATCCGAGTAAGGTCCTTTAGCGGGGCAATTCGCGCAACTCGAGGGCGTGGGTGTCTTCCACGTCCTCTCTTTAATGCTCGGGCGGTTTTGCCCGCCCCCGCAATCTCCCCTGGCCCGCGTCTCTGACGAAACGTCAGAAAGGTTGACGCGGCGTCGACGGCGTGATAAAATCTCGGTGGATTGCTGGAAGTCGGACCGGATGCGTTCCAGGTACTTTGCGCGGATACGGTTTCGCGCACCGTGAACGCGCGTACTAGGGAGGTTATCAAGGACAGCGCTGATACTCTGCTAAGCCCGCATATGGAGAGGAGATCTGTGCATATTTCGTAATAATTCTCTCCAAATCTAGAACCTAGAAGGATATCTCACATGAAGAAGCATGGCTTTACCCTGATCGAATTGCTCGTCGTAATTGCCATAATCGGCATTTTGGCCGCGATTTTACTGCCGGCCCTGGCTCGCGCTCGCGAGGCAGCCCGCCGCGCGAGCTGCGCCAACAACCTCAAACAGATGGGGTTGGTATTCAAGATGTACGCCAACGAGGCCACGGGCGAGAAGTGGCCCAGCATGATCAAGGCGTTTCCGAACTACACCCAGAATTGCGACCAGCCCAACCAGATTAACCGTTTCTTTGACGGCCCGGCGGTATACCCCGAATACCTGACGGACGACAACATCCTGATTTGCCCTTCCGACGGTGACGGCTGGACCCGCGTGGTGGAAGATGGCTGGCGGAACCCTTCCGTGATGACTCCGAGTGGCGGCATTAACCCCTGCCATTTCTGGGAAATCTCGTACGAATACTACGGATGGGCGATAAAGCCCGAGCATGTCATTGCGGCGGGAACCGATATCAACGCCATGCCTGCTACGTTCGATTACGGCATGCTCGGCGCTATGGCAACCGTTTTCCTGGGCACCAACCCCCTGGGCTCGACCGATCCCTCCGTCGCAGCCGTCTCCGCCGTCGTTAACTTCGCGAACGGCACACCCTGGAATTCCTTTGAAGGCGATATCAGTTACACGAGCGACGCCGGCGTTGGCGTGACCATCTATCGTCTTCGCGAAGGCATCGAGCGGTTCATGATCACCGACATCAACAACCCGGCCGGCAGCGCAAAGGCCCAGAGCGAGATCTCAGTGATGTGGGACATGGCCTGGACGCCTCTGGCATCGGATGGCTGGAGCTATTTCAATCACGTGCCGGGCGGCGGCAATGTGCTGTATATGGACGGCCATGTCGAGTTCCTCCGGTATCCGAGCGAATGGCCCATCTGCCGTGCGTACCCGCAGATGATGGACCTCATGAACGCCTTTATCTAGCAGCGGCACTGAACCAACTCACAGCTGAGAAAGCTCCCGGGGCGTGGGCACTACCCACGCCCTTCTTCTGTCTGTGCGGCCGGCGGTTCCGGGATGGGAATCCGCGCTTTGACGAAACGTCAAGAAAACTTGACGCAGCGTCGACTGCCTGATAAAATCAGGCTGGATCGATAAAGACTGGATTGGATGCGTTCGAGGTACTGTGCGCGGATACGGTGCTGCGCAACCTGAACGCGCGTACTATGGAGGCTAGTAAGGACGGCGCTAATACTCCGCTTCTCCCGCATTTTGCGGCAAACCCGTTTGTGTGTCGTAATAATTCTCCTCAAACCAGAAGGATGGCCTAGATGAGAAAGCTCGGTTTTACCTTGATCGAACTGCTCGTGGTGATTGCCATTATAGGCATTCTGGCCGCGATCCTGCTGCCGGCCCTGGCTCGCGCCCGCGAAGCCGCCCGCCGCGCCAGTTGCGCCAACAACCTTAAACAATTGGGGTTGGTATTCAAGATGTACTCCAACGAGTCCAAAGGCGAGAAGTGGCCGAGCATGGCGAAGGCGTTTCCACGCTATGACCTCGGATGCGCTCAAGTGAACTTGACCAATCGTTTCTTTAACGGTCCGTCGGTGTATCCCGAATACTTGACGGATGACAATATTTTGCTTTGCCCGTCCGACGGCGATGGTCAGACCCGTGTCGAGACCGACGGCTGGCGGAACCCGGTTGCCCTGTTCCCGGGCGGCGGCATCAACCCCTGCCATTTCTGGGAGATCTCGTACGAGTACTATGGCTGGGCCCTGATGCCCCAGCAGGTAATCGTAGGCCCTGTCAGCGACGCGACCCTGAACAAATCTTCGTACGACGTAATGGGCGGCGATTTCGAGGCGGGTTTCCTCAATGCGGTTATGGAACAGTTCGGCGTGCTTGATGCCGGCGCAGCACAGGCAGCCCTGTTTGCGTCGTCCCCCGGCTCGGTTCATGAGAACGATATGACCATGAACCCTCCCGACTCAGACACCAATGAAACGACCATTTACCGGCTCCGCGAAGGCATCGAGCGGTTCTTCATCACCGACATCAATAACCCTGCGGGAAGTTCCAAGGCCCAGACAGAGATCCCGGTGATGTGGGACTGGGCATGGGGTCCGATTGACCCTGTCAATGGTTGGAGCTACTTCAACCACATCCCCGGCGGCAGCAATGTCCTCTATATGGACGGCCACGTCGAGTTTTTACGTTACCCGGGCGAGTGGCCGGTCTGCAAAGCATATGTGGCTATGATGAACGCGCTGGCGGGTGTCGTCGGATAATTCGCGAGACCATCGCATAGCGCAATCTAAGGGCGTGGGGATCTCCCATGCCCTTTTTGTGTGTGCCCAGCCGTCTATCGCGAACCGCTGGTTCCCGGTCCGACGGAACGTCAACGAAACGTCAAGAAGCTTGACGCCCCGCCGCCAGCAGATTACAATCTTGGCAGGTCGGTGGATATTGGAGCGGGGGAATTCCACGACATGACGGGCTGGTGCCAGGGCTTGCAGAGAGAACGCTCGCAGTCTGGGAGGTGATGTAGAGCGGCAATTGCTCGCGGCTTTTCCATACCTTTCGGACAACTATTCTCTTTGTAGTGATGGTCGCGTTTAACCAACAAGGGTTACCGAGATGAAAAAACATGGTTTTACCCTGATCGAACTGCTCGTGGTGATTGCCATTATAGGCATTCTGGCCGCGATCCTGCTGCCGGCCCTGGCTCGCGCCCGCGAAGCCGCCCGCCGCGCCAGCTGCGCGAACAATCTGAAGCAGTTGGGCATTATCTACAAGATGTATGCCAATGAGAGCAAAGGCGAAAAATGGCCCCGCAACCATGGTGTACAGCCATGGCGTCCGGCCACTGCGGCTTCCCTTGGCTGCCTTAATGCGCACAATGGTTCCCAGTTCGGCCCCGACATGGTGGCGCTATATCCTGACTATCTGACCGATTCTAATGTGCTGGTTTGCCCGTCCTGGAACAACTACGATATGCCCCCCGCGATTGGCGTGGGGGTGATCGAGGATGATGGCAGCGGCACATGCCCGTGGGTTGGTTTCATCTCGCAGCCGGGCGACTGCTATCACTACCTGGGATATGCGTTCGACCGCTGCGATGAAGGAGAGCCCACGGTCCCGCATCCCTATAATCCCGCCGTCCAGGTTCCGTCTCAGGTCGCGACAACGCTGATGCTGCCCGAGAACGCGACAGCAATGGCGGTCTTCCTGAATCTGTCTACCGATCCGGCTGATAACGCCGCGCTGGATCAGGATTTGGTTGCTGCCGCCGGCGACGGAAACGGCGGGAGTCAGACAATCTACCGGTTGCGCGAAGGAATCGAGCGGTTTCTTATCACCGACATCAATAACCCTGCCGGGAGCGCTATGGCTCAGAGCCAATTGGCGGTTTCCTGGGACATGATCTCCTCAAATTGGGAGAACTACTCAACGTTTAATCACGTCCCCGGCGGCTCCAATGTGCTGTACATGGACGGCCATGTCGAATTCCTGAGGTATCCGCACGAGCGGTTCCCGGTGACCCGCAGCTGGGCCGAATTCTGGGGCAACATGCCTGCACAATGATAGCAGCGTTTTTGTTCTTCACATGTGGGGCGCATGGGTTTGCTCATGCGCCCCAGTTTCTTTGCGGCTGCGCCGCGGCCGACGCCCGCCGAAATCGAACGGGCCCGCAGGGCAGGGAACGTAATATGGGGCGTATCGAGCTACGTTCTTACTTGGCGGGCGTTTCACCGGCCCGGCGGGGCCGCCACCAGAAATGCCAAAGGAAAAACGGTGCGGCGAATCCGCCCGCGGTGTTTGCAACGAGGTCGCCAATCGCAAACGTGCGCTGGGGCACGAAGATCTGGTGGCACTCGTCGCTTAACCCGTAGAGGGCCGTGAAGACTATCGGGAACCAGAACTGCCAACGCGGTGAAAGCCGGGAACCCGAACGTTGCAACCCCACCGACACCAGCCCGGCCAGTCCCGCGTAGACGCCGAAATGGCCGAACTTGTCGATGCCGAATACTGAGGGTATCTCGACCCCGAGCGGGCGCGGCTGCGATGAAATCCAGAAAATCCCCGCACAATAGAGGGCCGTGGCGATAATGTAGCGGGTTTTCACTCGACGCGTGCTCCCTGGCGCGGCGCGCAGTGTTTGCACATTGGCTGTGCGCGCCGCTCCCGTTTCCTGAATGCCCCCTATGCCGGTTTGCGCGCTCCCACGCGGTCCGCCCAGGCGTTCCATTCATCTAACAGGGCTTTCGCGCGCTCCGGCATGGCGTCGGACAAATCGTTCAGCTCGGTACGGTCCTCGGCGAGGTTGTACAACGCCCATTCCGTGTCCTTGGCCGCCACGAACTTCCAGTCGCCTTCCAGTACCGCCCGGTTGCCCATGTGCTCCCAGTACAGCCGCTCGTGGGGTTCGCGCCGCCCGCCGCCAAGAACGGGCGCCAGCGACTTCCCTTCGCATGGCGTAATAGCCTGCCCGTTGAACGTTTCGGGGTACTTGGCGCCCGCGAGGTCCACGCAGGTGGCCATGATGTCGTTGATGTGTCCGACCTGGCGCTCGAGTTCGCCTTTGCGCGTCATGCCCGCGGGCCAGCGCACGATGAACGGCGTCGCGATGCCCCCCTCGTGCACCCAGTGCTTGAACAGGCGGAAGGGCGTGTTGCTCGCATTGGCCCAAGGACGCCGGTACGCCACGAACGAGCCCCGCTCGCCGGGTTTGGCGCCGGGCTTGTCGAGTTTCCGGTCTTCGAGGCCTTCGTGACAGCCGCCATTATCCGATAGAAACATCACCACGGTATTCTCGTGCTCGCCGATGCGCCGCAGCGCGTCGAGCACGCGCCCGATGCCCTGGTCCATGCGGTCCACCATGGCCGCGTACACCGCCATGCGCAGATCCCAGTCTTCCTTATCCTTGGCGTCTTCCCATGCGGGCACGTCGGGGTCGCGCGGCGAGAGTTTCCATTTGGCCTCGATGATCCCCATGTTCACAAGACGCTCGTAACGTTCCTGGCGAAGCTGGTCCCATCCCTTGGTGTACTTGCCCTGGTATTTGGCGATGTCCTCGGGCCACGCATGCAAGGGCCAGTGCGGAGCGGTGTAGGCGAGGTACAGCAAGAACGGCTCTTCGCGTCCCTTCTGCTCCTCGAGCCATTTCACGGCGTAGTCGGAGAACGCGTCGGTCATGTAGAAATTCTCGCCTTCGGGGAAGATGCGTTCGTCGTCGCGCGCAAACGCCCGCCGGTCGCGCTCCTCCTCCAAGATACCCCAATAGCTGCTCGCGCCGCTGATGAGCCCGTAATACCGATCGAAGCCGCGTTTCCGGGGCCAGTGTTCGGGCCGCTCGCCCACGTGCCACTTGCCGGACATGTAGGTCCGGTACCCGGCCGTTTTGAGAACCTCCGCAATGGTCACGCAGGACTGGTTCAGGTATCCCTGGTAGGGTCCCTGCCGCTGGTCGTTATCGCTTCGGGTCACCATGCCGCCCATGCCCGCCTGGTGCGGATAAAGCCCGGTCAACAACGAAGCCCGGGAGGGGCAACACCGCGCCGCGGAATAGAAATGAGTGAACCGTACGCCGTCGCGGGCGAGACCGTCCAGGTTGGGCGTAGCAATCTCAGAGCCATAGCATCCGAGGTCGCTGAACCCCATGTCGTCGGCCAGAATGATCAGGAAATTCGGGCGCTCGGGGCGCTTGGGGGCCGCCCCGGCAGCGTTCGCGCTCATCGCCGCGGCAGCCAACCCGCTCCCCATTACCCGCATGAAATCCCGTCGGTGCATGGTCATTCTCCATCAATACTGGGGAAGAACGTTCGGGACAGGCCACGCCGTCTTGCCGCACAAGACGTTAGGTCCGTCGCGATATTTCCTGGTTTCTTCATTGGTTTCACCGTTCCCCTCGGGCTCATCTTATCACAGGCGGCCCCGTGATTGGAGGGACTGACGCGGGCGAGCATCGAACGGCCAGTACGGGTCTGTCCCTCCTTGGGCTGGGACCGTTCAAACGCAGTCGGAACAGAGCACGGGGTTTGGCTGTGTAGAACCTTGGGCCGGTCCCGGTTTTTCGCTATTATGCAGAGGGAAGAGCAAGCCGCGTCATCGCAGGGGGAATGGTTATGCAAGAATGCGTTCACACCGGTCTTATCGCTCTCACAGCCGTGTGTTCTGTTGTGCTGTGCGCCTCTACGGCCTTGGCAGCCGAGGAGGCATCACCCGTGGAACTCGTGTCAGTCACGAAAATATGGGACCAGGGCCAGCACAACGCGTTCACGGACATCATCCGGTTCCACGACAAATGGTTCGTGTCGTTTCGCGAAGGCGAGGCCCATGTCTACGGAGAAGACGGCAAGATCCGCATCATTGCCTCGAACGACGGGGAGAAATGGGAGTCCGCGGCGTTGATGGCCGAGGAAGGCATTGATCTGCGCGATCCCAAGCTGTCCGTCACGCCGGATGGACGTCTCATGGTGCTCGCCGGGGGCTCCGTCTACAAAGGCAAGGAATTCATCACGCGGCGGCCGCGCGTGGCCTTTTCCGAAGACGGCGCCAACTGGGGTTCCCTTATTCCGGTCTGCGAAGACGGCGACTGGCTCTGGCGCGTCACCTGGCACAAGGGCAAGGCTTACGGTTTCTCGCGCGCGCCGATTCCCCAAGAGGGCGCGGAAGCCACCAGCGAGGAATGGAAGTTCACCCTGTACACCGCGGATGACGGCATCCACTATACGCCCGTGTGCAATCCCAGCGTGCCCGGCAAACCTAATGAAGCCACGGTCCGGTTCATGGAAGACGACACCATGATCGCCCTCGTCCGCCGGGAAGGCGGCAACACCTTCTGCTGGATCGGCACCGCCAAACCCCCGTACACCGGCTGGTCGTGGCACGAAACCGGCTACCGCATCGGAGGACCCAATTTCATCATTCTGCCCGACGGTTCGATGTGGGCTGGCGGACGCTATCACCCCGGCGGCGCCAAGACTGTGTTGGCGAAATTCGGTCCCCAGACCTACGAACCGGTACTCACGCTTCCGAGCGGGGGCGACAACTCGTATCCCGGCTTTGTGTGGCACGACGGCCTGCTATGGATGAGCTATTACTCCTCCCACGAAGGCAAAACGAGCATCTACCTGGCGAAGCTCCGGATCGTGAAGTAGCGGGCAGAACGCTCTTGGAGAACTGACGTGGTATCCGACGCCTCGTTCATGGATGCGAGACAGGGTGAGATTTGTAGATCCGCCCGTATCCCAGCGCCGACTTGAGGTCGCCGCGGCGGAGGGCATCCCTCACATCATCGAGTCTGGACGCGTCATTCACACTGAGGCAGGGTGACCAACCGGTCTCGTCTTCCACCACTTCGACCTCGACTTCAGCCACATAACCCGCCTCATGGACGAACTTCGTTTTCTTGCGCCGTTTCATAGTGAGGACCTCCTAAGAAACTCATCATCCCAGCGGTGTGGGTCGGGTCTATATGCCGTAACCAAGACCGCAGGCCCATCATGACCCTTTGGAATACCCCAAACAACGTGAACGGGCTCACCTGAATGGTCACTCTGAAGAACCAATACACAAAGGCCCTTCGGGAATTCCGGGTATTCCTCTACCATCACTGCATGTTCAATACCGTCGAGTAGCTCTCGGACGTGAGTTTGTCTTCCACCAACTCGTCGTAGCCGTGTTCCGAAACGCGAACTGCGCCACTGATGACCATGCGGCGTATCCGTTCAAGCAAACTTGGCACACTACTTCGTTCCGTGCAGGAAGTGTGCCATACGCGCTTTGGCTGGCGGCCTATTCCTCGGGTACGTAAGACTCGACTCCGCTGCCGCCGGGGAGAAGGAACAAAAGTCTGGCGCACTTCGGGCAACTCATCAGGCTTCCGGCCATTTGCGAGGAGCGCCAGATGGCCGCCAGCCATTCCTCCGATTCTTTGTCCTTCACCTTTTGCGCCTCCACTTCCGAGCGAAGAAAGGATCGGTATTCTTCATCGCGCACGACAAGATACGATTGATAAGGGCTCTTCTCGCCAGCTTGCATGGCGCGCAACGCTTCTTTGGAGAAGGCATATCCGCATTTGCAGTACACTGATTGCTCTCACTTATGCCGTTTCACGCCGGGTATCATAGCTCCCATATGGCCTTCAAAGCAGCCTTATCTCTCTGCCAAAACTTGACGTCACACACTATCTCAGCGATTATGATAAACACAAATAGAACTCCGGGCGAATACAATCGAGGTGCACCCATGAAGAATGTTGTCACTATCCTGACTGTGCTGCTTGCGCTAGCCTGTCTGGCGGCCGCCGGCGAGTTGCCGGGACCGGCCGAGGAGGGCTACATCCTGCCCAACCGCTGGCGCATCACTCCGGTGGGCAAAACCATCTGGACCAATGACCTTCTGCTGAACATCGAGATGGCGCCCGACGGCAAGGCGGCGGTCGCGGTTCACGGCGGTTACAACGCCCACGGCCTCGTAGTGATCGACACGGCCACGGGCGAGGCAGTCCAGAACATCGCCCTGCCCACGGCATGGCTGGGCCTCGCCTGGAGCCCCAACGGCGCGAACCTGTATGTGTCCGGCGGCAACAACAAGTCCTCGGAAGGCGTACGCGCGCCGGTTTACGTGTTCGGCTACGAGAATGGGCGGCTTACAGGGGAGCCCGTGGCGACGCTCGTCGAGGAAATCGAGCCGAAACGCGTCTTCTGGTCAGGTCTGGCCCACCACCCCGCCAAAGGCATCCTCTTCGCTGCGAACCGCACCAACAACTACATCGTCGTGTTCGACACCGCCACGGGCGGCATCGTCACGCGCATTCCGACCGAACAGACCCCCTATGAGCTGGCCATCACGCCGGACGGGGCTACTCTCTACGTCTCCAACTGGGGCAGCGACAGCGTCTCGGTCATTGATACGGAAACGTATGCGGTCCGGAGAACCATCGCCGTAGGCGACAATCCCAACGATCTCGCCCTGGCCAAGGACGGCCGTCTGTTCGTCTGTTGCGCGAACGACAACGCGGTGCTCGTCATCGATCCCGGGAAGGGCCGCCCGACCGAGACCATCGTTACGTCGCTGTATCCTCAGGCGCCTGAAGGCTCGACCCCCAACGCGCTGGCCATCGACAACAGCCGGAACATCCTGTACATCGCCAACGCCGACAACAACAACGTCTGCGTCGTAAGTGTGGAAGAACCCGGCGAATCCACCGTGCTCGGGTTTCTTCCCGTCGGATGGTATCCGTCCAGCGTGGGGGTCAGCGCGAACGGCGAGACCCTCTATGTCGGCAATGGCAAGGGCGTGGGGCATTCGTCGGCGAATCCACGCGGTCCCCACAGCCCTCTTCCGGATGGCGAAGGCGCTCAAGGCACCACCAAAACCCTCATGCGCGGCGCGATCAGCATCATCAACGTACCAGAACACCGCGGGAACCTGCGAGAGCTCACCCAGAAGGCCTACGCCAATTGCCCCTATAACGACGAGCTGCTGGCCACGGCGCGGCCCGAGAGCGAGCAAACCGTTATTCCCCGCGAGGTCGGCAAGGGCTCAAAGCAAATCAAGCACGTGATCTACATCATCAAAGAGAACCGGACCTACGACCAGGTCCTGGGCGACCTGCCCCAAGGCAACGGCGATCCGCGCCTCGCCATCTTCGGCCGCGAGGTCACGCCCAACCTGCACGCCATCGCCGAGACGTTCGTCTTGCTCGACAACATTTACTGCGAGGCCGAGGTCAGCGTAGACGGGCACCAGTGGTCCAATGCGGCCTATGCCACCGATTACACCGAGAAATCCTGGCCCGCGAGCTACGGCGGCAAGAGCGATTCCCCGCGTTCGGCCGCGTTCATCCCCGGCGCCGGTTACCTATGGGACCAATGCGCCCGCAAAGGGTTGACCTACCGGAGTTACGGCGAGTTCGCCCGCCGCGTCAGCGATGGCGGCCCCATGGAACCCAACGATCCGCAACTCACCGCGCTCCGCGGCCACGTCGCCCCCAACTACCTTAACTGGGGCGCACGCGACTACGAGAACGCGGCCGAATTCATCCGCGAGTTCGACGAATACGAGAAGAACTACGATAGCGCCGACCCCGAAAAGCGTCTGCCCAACTACATCGTGATGGGCCTTCCGGAAGATCACACCAAGGGTACGCGGCCGGGCGAACCGACGCCGCGCGCGGCCGTCGCGAGCAACGATTACGGCCTCGGCCTTGTCGTCGAGCGCGTCAGCCATAGCAAGTACTGGCCGGAAATCGCTTTCTTCGTGATCGAGGACGACGCGCAGGACGGCGCCGACCACGTCGACGCGCGGCGCACCACCGGATACGTTATCAGCCCCTACGTGCGGCGCGGCAGTGTCGACAGCACCTTCTATACCACCTGTTCCATGTTGCGCACCATGGAACTGATCCTCGGACTGCAACCCATGAGCCAGTACGATGCCGCGACGAACGCCATGTTCGCGTGTTTCGCCGACACGCCCGAACTGACGCCGTTCGACCACATCGAACCCAGGATCGACATCCAGGAGCGTAACACGCAGACCGCGTGGGGCGCGGAGGATTCCATGAAGATGGATTTCTCCGATTACGACCGCACGCCGATGTTTGCGCTTAACGAGATCGTGTGGAAAAGCGTGAAGGGGCCCGACTCGGAGATGCCTGTGCCCGTGCACCGGTTCAACACGGCAAGCATTCGGGAATGAGGCCGCGGCAATCGGCGGCAGAACCGGCTGACACGGACGTTGAAGGGCTCTTCCTGTACGTCGCTGTGCATTCGTGCAGTCCAGGATTTCCTTCACCCCGCGTCCTCTCACGGTTCCCTCCCGGTCGACGGGACCGGCGTCTGAGTGCTACGATGAATACGGGCCGGTTCAAATCGGAAGGGAGCCATCCATGCGCATCTCCGCCTGTCTGCCTCTTTTCACACTAGTGTTCGTGTTGCCGTCGTTCGCCGAGCCGGTCCGGTTCGCCGAGGGGCAGGAATCCGCCGTCACTATCGTTGTCGAGCCCGACGCCGGCGAGCTCGTTTCCGGCGCGGCAAACGACCTGCAATACTACGTGAAGGCCATCTGCGGGGTAGAAGTGCCGCTCACGGCCAGCGGCGCGGCCGTTGAGGGTAAGGCGGTCTATATCGGCGCATGCGCGGCGACGCCTCCCGAAGCGTATCCGCCGAAAGACGCGAATCCCGAGACGTACGCCATATTCGCGCGTGACGGGAATCTCTTTCTGACCGGTAATTACCCTCCCGCCACGAGCTTTGCCGTATCGTCATTCATCGAGGACAACCTCGGGGTCCGGTGGTATGCCCCCGGCCCTCTCTGGGAATATGTGCCGGAGGGCCGCGAGGGGGAACTGACCATCGAGGTTGAGAGCCGTGTTGTCGTACCCGATTGGTCGTGCCGCGTGTGGTCCGGCCACGACTGCGCCGCATCTTGGAGCCTCTGGAACCGGCGCAACAAGACTATTTGTGCGCCCCCCGTGCCGTTCCGCAACATGCAGAACTACCTTCACACCGTTTTTGACCCCAGGAAATACGCCGAAACGCACCCCGAATACTACCCTCTGATTGACGGAAAGCGCTGGATTCCGCCCGAAGATTACCGGAACTGGCGTCCGTGCGAGAGCAATCCCGAGGTGGTCCGGCTCACCGTCGAGGCCGCCCGGGAATTCCTCGATGCCCATCCCGAGCACAACGCGTTCTCGCTCGCCATGGACGACATCTACCGGCTGTGCGGATGCGAGAACTGCCGGGCCATGGACGCGCGTCCCGATGACTACGAAAACCAGCGCTTCTCTGACCGTCACTACAAGTTCGTCAATGCCGTTGCCCGGGAACTTGCCAAGACGCATCCAGACAAGTATATCGGCACGCTTTGTTACCACATCGCGCGCGAGCTTCCGGAAACCGTCGAACAGCTCGAACCCAACGTCTTTATCAGCATGACCCAGCGCGTGGGCGAATGGTGGCGGCCCGGTCAGCGCGAGGACGACATGGCCCTCACGCGGGCATGGCGCGAACGGTGCCAGCACATGAGCCGCTATGGCTACATCGGCTTGGGATTCCTGACCCCGCGCGTCTTTCCCCATGCGATGGCCGAGGGAATGAAGCTCGACCATAGCCTCGGGTTCGAAGCCGTCTATAACGAGTGCTACACGATCCTGCCCAACGTGGCGCCCATGATGTGGATGATGGCCAAGCTCCAGTGGGATACCGAGCAGGACCCCGACGCCCTGCTCGACGAGTTCTACAACCGCATGTTCGGGGACGCCGCCGCCACCATGAAAACCTGCTACGGCGCCCTCGAACAGTCGTACATGGAAGCGCGGCCCGAACGTCTCGAGCTCGCCCGGTGGGGACACCGCCACCTTGTTACGCATTCGCTGGCCATTTCCGAAGACGCCCTAGGGCAGGCCGAATCGCTCATTCAACAAGCTGTCGCCGAAACCAGCGACCCCTCGGCACGTTCGAGGATCGACATTGTGGGCGCGTCCCTTCAATACGCCGGCTACATCGTCCGCGCCGGCGCATGGGCCAGAGAGATGGCCGGCACGGAAGTCGGGAATGCCGTGCAAGCGCAGGCCGTGTTGGACCGGCTCGACCGTCTCATGGCACTCAGCCGTGAACGCGAGGCGTTTGGGGCCGCCGCCCTCCAACGCGACGACATACTCGGGGAAAGCCTCCGCGGCCTGAAACAGCGTGGCTATTTCGTCATTAACCAGATAGACCAGGTGGAAGCCCCCGCCAGGGTCTCGCTCGGAAAGGCAATCTCCACTCTTTACGAAGACTCTCCCGAAGCCGCGGCGGCTGCGGTGGAACGGCTCACGGCGAACGGGCCCGGTCCTTTGGCGGAACAGGCCGCCGGGTGGCTCATCGAGCTTCGCGGCGAGGCGCCGAATCTCCTCAAGAACGGCGGTTTCGAGGAATGGGCCGAGTCTCCTCGGCATTGGTCGACGTGGAGCAGAACCGAATCGGCCCGGTTTGCCAAAGGCGTTGAAAAAGGCCGTAACGGTTCGAGTGCCGCTGTCATCGCCCATGCCGATGGCGCGTGCTATATGCAGCAGGTGACGGTCCACCCCGGCGAGAAATACCTCTGTGCTGTCTGGGCTTCGTGCGGCATGCAGGATGCGGCCACGGCCGCCGCGCTAAGCGTCCGGTGGCAAACCGCGGACGGCGCCTGGCATCCCGAACGCGAGCGCGAGCCCAAGACCGAGGTGACCATCCCGAGCGGGCGGTGGGAGCGTTTGAGCCTGATCGCAACCGTGCCCGACGGGGCTGCCCGGCTGCTCCTCATGCTCGGGGCCGAAGGTCAAGCCGGAGAAGAAGCCGTGGTCTACGACGATGCGGCCGTCGTGAAGCTATCCGAGTAGCGCACGGCCGGGGGAACGCCACTTCTTCACCGCCCTTGCTCCGCCAGCCCGGGGGGATGCCCGCCCGCTTCCCGAGAACCCATCCGTCTTCTCGCTTTCCCCGCGAACAAGAACGGCCCCCGCGAAACGTGATCCGCGGGGGCCGTAAGCTAGTCTTACCGGTTATCCGGTCATGTGACACGCATTAGAACTGGATGCGGGTCTCAACATACAGATAATCGGCATCTTCGTCGCCGGTACCGCCGGAGAAGCCCAGGCCGTTAAGGAGAACGTACTGGCCTTCCGTGGCGCCGTCGTCGGTGAACAAGTGAGCCCAACCGGCCTCGAAAACCAGGTCTTCACTGTAGTGGTAGGTCGCATACAGCGCAGCCTCGATCCCGAGCGGGGTGTCGTTCTCCATCGTCCAGAAGCTGAACGGTCCAGCAATCGGAATCCGGTAGCCGAACAGGTTGATATGGGCCGGGGCATCGAACGCCTCGAGGGAGTCGAAATAGCTCACGACAAGCCGGAGCTCGAGACTCTCGGTCGGCATTGCCTCCACGCCGCCGCGCACCAGCCACGAATTCGACAGGGTGGTGTCGTCCAGGAACTGACTGTATTCCCAGTTCGAGAACAGGCGGTTGAAGCTCACGCTGGCTTCGGGACTGTCGAAGGGGCTGAGCCATTCCCAGAAGGAGATGTCGCGGTTGTCTTCGCCATCGAAGTAAGCGGCACCAAGCCAGACGCGGGGTTGCCACGCCATGTCAAAGGTGTACCCAACTTCGAGGTTTCCAGCCCATGCCTGGAAATCGGCGTCGTCATCGCCGTAGAAGAACGGGCGGAACAGGAAGCCGACCTGGTCGGCATCGCCAAACTGGTAAGCGAATTCAGCTTCGAAATCAAAGGCGCCGATGGTGCCAGCTCCGCGGAGGCCAACGGTGTGCAGATTGGTCGGATCGTAGTCGTCAAGACTGAAGACGTCTTCGATCCACTCGCCGAACCACCCAAGGTTCGTGTCGCTCAGTCTCCTGGCATCGCGCACCCACAGCCAGTAGGCATCGATCACGATGTCTTCCAGGCCCAGGTAGCTGCCGTACAAGCCATACAGCCAAACGTCTTCGTCTTCTTCAAACGGACCGCCTTCGGCCAATTCCGCCGCGAACAAATCCACCGAGAACATGTCGGTGGCGTACGTCAGGCGGGCTGCGTCAAAGGACAGACCCGTGAAGAACGAGGAGGTGTCGTTCACACCAACCAGCCATTCGCTGCCAAGGGCAATTTCCTGGCGGCCAACACGAAGCCGAAGGGGCAGTCCGAACATCTCGTTCGCCTCGATGTAGGACTGGTAGACTTCGACGTCGTCATCGGTCGGGGTGATAAAGTCACCGCCGGTGATGTAGTTGGAGCGGAAATCTTCACCCCACCAGCCGTATTCACCCCACCAGCCGTAGGAGTCGAACTCGATGAACGCGCCGACTTCATTCGAGAAGTCCGCCTTCACGTTCAAGCGGGTCCGCTGCTCGACAAAGTCCAGCGAGTTTTCTTTGTCGTCCCAACCGAACAGCCCGACAACGCCGGGGAAGTTGAAGTTTTCGCCCGTACCAATGGAGCGGCTAGACAAGTAAGCAGCCGGCCACTGCAAATCCGGACGGTTGATCCCCGTCTGCAAGTTCGTATAGTAGTTACCGCGGATACGAATTTGCCCGCCAACGATAACATTCTGCAGCTCGGCGAGGGCCGGCGTTGCCGCCAACACCACTACGGCTGCAAGCAAAATAAACATGGATTTACGCATCGTGCGTTTTCTCCCTTAGATTTATACATATCCAGACCATCGCGAAGATTACACTATGCTCTTCGCCCGGGTTCTGACGTTTCTCCCTATATCTATTACGCACATCGATGCTTGACGGCCTCGGAGCAGTCTTTCTCTAGACTTGTCCATCCCTCCTTTCGGCTCCCAAGTGAGGTCGTCAATGATGGTTTTTTCCATCATCTAAACGTATTTCGAGGAAACAGCTCGCTCGGGCGACATGGTTTGTCAACCCAATACGAGCAAAACTCCCCAGTTACCGGGTCTCAGTTTATCACACTTGTCAGGCTACGTCAACTAACCATATTGACATTTTTTACGTTTGATTTATTCGCGGAAATGTCACGTTCCTTTTCTGCTAAAAATGTGCATTATGCGCTTTAATGGAATTCCCCTTGCGACACTGAGGAGGCGTTATGCCATGGACAGCGTTCATGAACTCAAGTTCAGGTTTACGAGGAGAAAGGGAAGGTCTCTCACCGGATTCCGCTGAACATAACGCACACCCCCAGTTTGGCGGCTTCCGTATCAGGTGTCCGGCGCTGGACCCCCGGGGGAAACGTCCGTTATGCTTGGTGTCCGAGGCCTGGACTTTCAAAGGGTATCCGTTGCCGGCGAGGTGCCTTGATGCCCAGGCAACAAATCCGGTCCTGGGGGATTCGTGAAGAATACTGGTCATATTATTGCCGCTCTAGTGCTGGCAGTCATTACAGGGTGCGCGCGCACGGCGCAATATCCCAACCAGCCGCTGGTGCTGATTTGTCCGTGGTCAGCGGGGGGCGGCACGGACCGGGTGGCGCGTCAAGTGGCCGCGCAACTGGAAACCGGGCTGGGCGTGCCGGTCAACGTGGTCAATGCTACGGGCGGCGGGGGCGTAACCGGTCATACACGCGGCGCGCTGGCCCGCCCCAACGGGTACACGTTTACGCTCGTGACGGCCGAGTTGAACATGCTGCACTGGCGCGGTCTCACCAACATCTCGTGCAGGGACTACGCGCCCCTGATGCTCATCAACCGCGACGATGCGGCCCTGTTCGTGCGCAAAGACGCCCCCTGGAATTCCTTGCAGGCTTTGGAGACGGCCGTTCGCGATGCGCCGGAAACCCTGAAAGCCTCGGGGACGGCGTACGGTGGCATCTGGCACGTGGCGCTCGCGGGATGGTTGACGACCATCGGCCTGTCCCCGGGCGCGGTCACGTGGATCTCGATCAACGGTTCGGCCCCTTCCCTGCAGGAGCTCATGGCAGGCGGCATCGATGCGGTCTGCTGCAGCCTGCCGGAAGCCCAGGCCCTGCTCGACGCCGGAGAGGTCCGGTGCCTGGGCCTGATGTCCGATCAACGCCTGCCCGCGTTCCCCGGCGTGCCCACATTCCCGGAGATGGGCGTTAATTGGACCATGGGGACGTGGCGGGGACTTGCCCTGCCGAGAGGCGTGCCGGAGGCTCGGCGGGAAACCCTGCTGGCTGCGATCCGCGCCGTTGTCGAGAGCGACGAGTACCATCAGTTCATGAGACAGGCGGGCTTCAACCCGGCAGCGCTTGGTCCCGAGCCGTTCACGGAGTTTCTGGCGCAAAACGATGCCCAGATGGGGGCGATCCTCTCCAGTGAGGCATTCAAAGGCGTGGAATCGCCGCCCGTAGGCCCGATGGCGTTTCCCTGGCTGGCGGGCGTCTTGCTGCTGGCCAACTTCCTGGCGTTGGCCTTAACGGGGAAGTTCCGCAGACCCCCGGGCCAGGAGCCTGTCACAAAGGCCGGGGCCGCGCGCATCGTCCTGGTGGTTGCCGCGGTGCTGACATACATACTGCTCGCCGAACGGCTGGGTTTCGTGCTCGCCATGGCGCTCGTTGTGTTTGTGCTGCTGTGGCGTTTCCGCATGCGCTGGCCCCTCGCGGCACTGGTCTCCGCCCTTGTGGTGCTGGCCGTGTATCAAATCTTCGCCGGATACCTCGGGGTGCCGCTGCCGCGCGGATTCTGGGGAGGGTGACGTGGCCGAAGCGATGATCCAGGCATTGGAGCAGACCGTCGCGAACCCGCGCGTGTGGTTCGTGGTGCTCTGCGCCGCCGGCTACGGCGTGTTCGTCGGGGCGGTACCGGGCTTGACGGCGACCATGGCCGTGGCGCTGTTCGTCCCGATTGCTTATTGGCTCGATCCGGTCCCCGCGCTGGCGGCTATCGTGACCATGGAAGCCTGCGCCATATTTGCGGGCGATATTCCCAACACCCTCCTTCGCATCCCGGGCACGCCCGCGTCAGCCGCCTACGCGGATGACGCTTACTCGTTCATGAAGCGCGGACAGCCCGGGCGGCCGCTGGGCGTCTGCCTGGTGTTCAGCGTCGCGGGAGGCCTGTTCGGAGCGCTGGTGCTGATCTTGTCGGGCCGCCAGCTCGCCCGGGTCGCCACGATGTTCAGCGTGACCGAGTATTTCTGGCTGTACCTTCTTGGGCTGAGTTGCGCGGTGCTGGTCTCGCGGGGTTCCATCGCAAAAGCCACCTTCGCCCTGCTCCTGGGCCTGATGCTGTCCACGGTGGGGCTAAGCGCTGCCCACGCCCAGGCGCGCTTCACTTTCGGGCGGCCCGAACTGTTCCAGGGCATCACATTCATCCCCGCGATGATCGGCCTTTTCGGATTCTCCGAAATCCTGCGCAACATGCTCACCCTGGGCAATGCGGAGGACGGCGGCGCCGCTCATGCCAAACCAGCCGCGGGTTCCGGGGCGCTCATCGTTCCCGCGCTCCGCCTGTTGTGGCGCCGCAAGCTCCCGTTCGCGCGCTCGGGATGCATCGGCGCGCTCGTCGGCATGTTGCCCGGCGCAGGGGCCGATATCGCCGCATGGGTCTCGTTTGCCGCATCGAAACGCACCGGCCGGCAACCCGGCAATGATAGCGAGCGTGCACTCGCGGGCGTTGGCGATGGCAGCACGGCAAACTCGGCGGCCTTAGGGGGCACCTGGATCCCCGCGCTTGTTTTCGGCATCCCCGGCGACTCGATCACTGCCATCGTCATCGGCGTGTTGCTGATGAAGAATGTGCGGCCAGGACCCGAAATTTTCGAGAAACAGGCCGTCCTCGTGTACAGCATCTATCTTATGTTTATCCTGGCGAATCTGGTGCTCATCCCGGTGGGCCTGTTGGCGATCAAAGCGGGCAGCTGCGTGGTGCGCGTGCCCCGGCGCATTCTGCTGCCGCTCATTTTGCTGTTCTGTGTTGTCGGCGCTTATGCCGTGAACGGAAGCTACTTCGACATAGCCGTCATGCTGGCCATGGGCATCCTGGGCTTCTTGCTCGAACGCCGGGAAGTGCCCATCGGGCCCGTCGTCCTTGGGATTATCCTGGGCGGCCCTCTCGAAGAACGTTTCGTCCAGGCCCTCAGCGGTTCCGATGGCGTGGTCAGCGCCCTCTTCGGCCGCCCTTTGGCGGCGGGACTCGGCATCCTGTGCCTGGCAATCTGGGGAGCGCTCCTGGCGGTCAATCTCAGGCGGCATGAGAGCGCCGAGTAGCCCACGCCCAGGACTTTTGGCCAAGGGGTGAAGCGACGCAACGAAAAGTCGCATACGCCCCATGAGCCGTATCTCTCAGGCAAAACCGAACACCATCTTTGCCCGGCAAGGAACAATCTGCCTCCGGAAATCCCCGTCTGACATTGACTCCTGCCCCCGCGCGTCGTAGTGTGTAATGCACGCCGCGAGACTCAGAGGGTGGGCCATGTACAGTATTATTTTCGCGTTTTGTGTGTTCGGGGCAGCGGAGGCCGGACCGCTGCCGGCGCTTCCCGGGACGTCGCCGCTCGAGGAATCCGCGGACTTTGCCGCAACCATGGTCACGGGCATCGATCAGTGGCTGATGCGGGCCATCGAAGCGTCTATCGAGGGACGGCAGGCGCGGTGGCGCCGCGATTTCGCTTCGCATGCCGCTTACGCCGGGTCCATCGCGCCCAACCGCGCTCATTTCGCTGGGGTCATCGGTCTGAAAGACGCCCGCGTCGCTCCCTGTATGGAATTGCTCGCGTCGCCCGGGCAGCCGCCGCTGCTCGCCCGGGGCGAGTCCTGCGAAGTGCATGCCGTGCGCTGGTCCGTGCTCGAGGGTGTACGTGGCGAAGGGTTGTTGTTGCGGCCCGGGGGAACGCCCAGGGCGTTCATGGTGGCCCTGGGGGACTGCGCATGGACGCCGGAGATGCTGGCTGGCCTCACCGATGAGTTGCCTGCGGAGGCCCAGTACGCCAGGCGTCTGGGCGAGAGCGGGTGCATGGTCGTGATTCCCGCGCTGCTCGACCGGCAATGCACGTTTTCGGGAAGACCCGGCGTCCGCATGACCAACCTGCCCCACCGCGAGTTCGTCTATCGCGCCGCATACGAAATGGGCCGGCACGTCATCGGCTACGATGTGCAGACGATATCGGCCGTCGTGGACTGGTTCCGCACCCAGGGCGACGCGCCCATCGGCATCATTGGCGCCGGCGAGGGCGGACTGCTCGCCCTGTACGCCGCTGCTGTGGACACGCGTATCGGAGCGGCCGCGGTATCGGGTTATTTCGGCCCCCGCCAGCGCGTCTGGGAGGAACCCATCTACCGCAATGTCTGGGCGCTGCTCGACGAGTTTGGGGACGCCGAAATCGCTTCGTTGGTCGCGCCGAGGGCCCTTATTGTCGAAGCGGCGCCGTGCGTCACGGTGGATGGCCCGCCACCGCCGGCCGGCGGCCGCAACGACGCGGCGCCGGGCCGCATCCGCACGCCGGCTCTTGAAGACGTGGAGCGTGAAGCCGCCCGGGCTCGCGCGCTGCTCGCCGGACTGACCCCGCCCGCCGAGTTCGCGTTTGTAAACGCTATGGAGGGCCATGCTGGAAGCGACGAGACGTTGCGGCGGCTCATGAGCGCGCTGAACGCCGGCGCCGCGCTGGCATCATCGGGAACAACGCCCGTTCTGGCCCGCGAATTGCCGGACGCCGAGGCCCGGATGAAACGGCGGTTCGACCAGCTCGTTGAGCATACGCAGCGCGTGATGCGTGAAGCGCCGTTCGCCCGAGAGAGATTCTGGTCGAAGGCCGACAGAGCGTCCGCCGAGGCGTGGCAACAAAGCACGGCATGGTACCGCGACTACTTCTGGGAAGAGGTTATCGGCAAGCTGCCTCCCGCGACGGTTCCCACTAATCCCCGCACACGGTTAATCTTCGACGAGCCTCAGTATTATGGCTACGAGGTGAAACTCGACGTCTATCCCGACGTTTTCGCCTACGGGCTTCTGCTTCTCCCCAAGGATGTGAAGAAAGGCGAGCGCAGACCCGTGGTGGTATGCCAGCACGGCCTCGAGGGCACGCCTGCGAAGTGCGCGGACCCCAGGGTCCAGGAACCCGCTTACAACCAGTACGCATGCCGGCTGGCGGAGAGAGGGTTCGTGGTGTACGCGCCGCAAAATCCCTACATTGGGGGCGACGCCTTCCGCGTGCTCCAGCGCAAGGCTAATCCGCTGAAACTGTCGCTGTTCTCGTTCATCGTGCGCCAGCACGAACGCACTCTCGAGTGGTTGGCCTCCCAACCGTTCGCGGATCCCGCCCGCATCGGTTTCTACGGCATCTCATACGGCGGGAAGACGGCCATGCGCGTGCCGGCGCTGCTCCCGAATTACTGCCTGTCGATCTGCTCGGCGGATTACAACGAATGGATCTGGAAAAACGTCTCGGTGGCATACCCCTTCACCTACCTTTACACCGGCGAATACGAAATGCCCGAGTTCGATCTGGGCGATACATTCAACTACGCCGAAATGAGCTGGCTGATTCTCCCGCGCCCGTTCATGGTCGAGCGCGGCCACGGAGACGCCGTCTCCATCGACGAATGGGTGGCTTACGAATACGCCCGCACACGCCGCCAGTACGACGCTCTGGGCCTTGGCGACTGTACCGAAATCGAGTACTTTAATGGTCCCCACGCCATTCACGGGGTGGGCACGTTTCAGTTTCTTCACGACAAGCTCAACTGGCCGGCGCCGGGGGAGTAAATGTTGTTGGTGCGGTTTAAGCGCTCAACGTTCTGAAAAGGGGATGTGAGATGAGTTTACGGCTTGTTTGTCTAGCTTCTATTGTGCTGTCTTGGGCGTTCGCGTTCGCGGAGGAACCCGCGAATCTCGCGGCCAATCCCGGGTTCGAAACGGCGGCGGACGGCGGTTTTCCCGCTCAGTGGAGCGGGAACACCGATGTGTACAGCAGAGACACCGCCGTCACGCGTTCCGGCGAAGCGTCGTTGAAGTTCCAGAACGCGGATCCGAACCGGTACGTACTGTGCAGCCAGGCCCTCCAGCTCGAGGCCGGGTTGCGCTACGAGTTCTCGGCGTGGGTCAAGACCGAGAACATCGAAGGGAACGACAGCGGCGCGACGTTGTGCATCGAATACTGGGATAAGGACGGCAAGTATCTCGGCGGCGAATACCCCTCGGGCGTCAAAGGGACGAGCGATTGGACCCTGGTGCACGGCATTACCCAGCGCATTCCGGAGGCGGCGGCCGGCCCGTGTCCGCTCGCGTGCTATGTGCGCCAAGGCATGACCGGAACCGCCTGGTGGGACGACCTGACGGTCAGCCGGTTTATCGAAGACCCGCTCTCGGCGGTGTTGAAGGCGCCGAATTACCGCAATGAAATCACCCGGAGGGGGCCAAGAGACGTGGTGCTCTTCGTGGAACTGAACCTTCGCGACTATGCGCTGAAACTCGAGGACGTGTCGCTGCGGTGCGCCGTATATCCGGAGAACGGCGCCGAACCCGCGTTTACCGAACAGCTCGACGCCATTGACGCTGCCTCGTTCGAAATCGCCCTGCGCTCGCGGAAATTCGAGAAGGGCAACAACCGGCTTGAAATCGCCTTGCTCGAGAAAAGCAGCGGCAAGACCTTCGCCACGGAGACCATCAACGTCAGGCGTGCCGGCGAACGGGTCACAAGAAAAGTGGATATTGACAATCACAACCGGCTCATTGTCGAAGGGAAACCTTTCTTCCCGCTGGGCATGTATTGGTCGGGCATTGACCAGGAACAGCTCGACCTCTACGCCGACAGTGCCTTCAACTGCCTCATGCCCTACGGCATGCCGTCGAAGGAAGAGATGGACATGGCGGAAGCTAAGGGTCTCAAGGTGCTCTATTCGGTCAAGGACATCTATCACGGCACGGGGTATTGTCCCGATATCATCAAGAGCCGTGACGACGAAGAGCCGTTCATCCGCGAAAGAGTCGAGGCGTTCAAGGAGCATCCCGCCCTGCTTGCGTGGTACATCAACGACGAACTGCCGCTGAGCATGCTCGACCGCCTCTCGGAGCGCCGCGGCCTGATGGAGCGCCTCGATCCGGATCATCCGACATGGGTGGTGTTGTATCAGGTGGACGATGTGCGGCAATACCTGCCCACATTCCACGCCATCGGTACCGACCCCTACCCCATCCCTAAACGGCCCGTGGCGCTCGCGGGCGAGTTCACGCGCAAAACCGTGGACGCCGTGTGCGGCGCCCGGCCCGTGTGGATGGTGCCGCAGGTGTTCAATTGGGCAAATTACCACGATACCCCCGAGGAGAAAGCGGAGCACCGCGCACCGACACTCGAAGAGATGCGGTCCATGGCATGGCAGTGCATCGCCGAAGGCGCGAATGGACTCGTCTTCTACAGTTGGTTCGACCTGCGAAGAGATCCGGCCACGCCATTTGAAGAACAGTGGGCGAAGGTCAAGCAGGTGGCGGCGGGGATCGCCGCCATGACGCCCGCGCTTCTCTCGACTGAAGAACCCCCCGTCATTGAGGTTGACGAAGAGGATTGGCTCAACTGGACCGTCAAGCAATACGAGGGCTCCGTGTATCTTATCGCGGTCAACAACGAGCCCGAGAAGCACGTTGCAACGTTCCGCCTGCCGAAAAAGACGAAGAAAGCCATCGAGCTTGCGACAGGCGAGAAATGGCCCATGCCCGACCGCCGGCAACTCGAGCTGCAGTTCGAACCGCTCGAGGTGCATATCGTCGCGTTGTACGGCATGGGGCGCGCGTGGAGCGTCGGCGTGTCCCTGAACCTCACCGTTGGATTGTAAGAATCAGACCGCGGGAACTGTTCGCCGTGGCGTGGTTTCCCGACCACGCCGCTCATACGACCGAAGGTCTCCTGCTGCCATGCCGCCCGGGAAAGACCCGTCTTGCCCGTGGCATCGCTCGCTTGGGCCAGTCTCGAACGCGCTGTGGCCTGGCTGCCGTTTCCCTGCTACAATCGCTTCCGATGACGGACATTGCATTACCGGACGAAAGGGCATGTCATGAGACCCACCAGCCGCCGTGATTTCCTCAAATATTCGACACGGACCATCGCCGCGCTGTCATCGGCCGCGACTTTTTCCCATACGGCGCGCGGGGAGCATGCCAAACGCGACACGGCCAATGACAAGATTGTGTTTGGCGTTATCGGACTAGGCGGCCGCGGCCGTGATTTATCCGCGGGCTTTGCCCGCCTTGACGATGCCGAAGTGGCGTATCTGTGCGATGTGGACCTCGGCCGCGTGGGCGATTTCCCCGATACGATTGCCCGTGAACAAGGGGGGCGGACGCCAAAGGTCGTGCAGGACATGCGGCGCATCTACGACGACCCGGACGTCGACGCGGTGGTGATCGCCACGTGCGACCATTGGCATGCCCTCGCGGCGGTCTGGGCCTGCCAGGCGGGCAAGGACGTGTACGTCGAGAAACCGCCGTCACACAATATCTGGGAAGGACGCAAGATGGTCGAGGCGGCGCGGAAATACAATCGCGTGGTGCAGGCAGGCACCCAGAATCGCAGCGCGCCGTACATTCATGAGGCGGCGGAATATATTCGCAGCGGCAGACTGGGCGAGGCGCCCCTGGTAAAGGTGTACAACCTGAAACCCGGCGGGCAATTCCGCGTGCCGGAGGACAGTCCTCAACCCGAAGGGCTCGACTACGACATGTACCTCGGACCGGCGCCCAGCCGCCCGTTCAACGAAGCCCATTTTCATAGCGGGTGGAAGAAATTCTGGGCCTATTCGGGCGGGGACCTGGCTGACGACGGGATTCATCAACTGGATATTGCGCGGCTGTTGGTGGGCGATCCTGCGTACCCCAAGGCAGTCAATTGCAGCGGCGGGAAACTGGCTTTTAACGACGAGCGCGAGGTGCCCGACACGCAGGTGCTCTCGTTCGAGTACGAAAATGCCGTCGTCACGTTCGAATTGACCCAATATACGCCTTACATGCAAAAGACGCCGGATAGGATTCGCATGTCCGACGAGTTTCCCGCATGGCGGTTGAACGCCACCCGGATCGAGGTCTATGGCAGCCGCGGCCTCATGTATGTCGGGCGGCACGGCGGCGGGTGGCAGGTTGTTACGTCGGATGAACGCGTCAAAGAGCAAGCCCCCGGCCGCATGGAGAACGAGCGCCATCGCCGGAACTTCCTCGAATGCGTGCGCAGCCGCGAGAAGCCCAACGCCGATATCGAGATCGGGCACCTCAGCGCGGTGATGGTCCATTTGGGCAATATCGGCGTGCGGCTAGGCGGGCGCCGGCTCGTCATCGACCCGCAATCGGAGCGCATCGTGGGCGATGCCGAGGCGGACGCGCTGGTCAAGCGCGTGTACCGCGACCCCTACGTGGTGCCGGAGACGGTATAGGCGCGCCGGTCAGGCATTCCCGGGCGCCAGCGGCTGGGACTCGGGGAGACCCGCGGCGGCCAGACGAAAGGCCAGGCGTAGAAGACGGTTGCTCCCGCCCAGAAAGTCCGCAAGGCAGATGGTTGCGCGAACGCTTCGGCGGGATATCTTGACTTCGGCCCCCGACGTGAAATCACGCTGGCGGTTGATTTTCCGCAGGGTGAGCACGGCCATGCCAATCGCCCACAAGCAGAAATTGCGGATCCCGCGCTCGGACTTGGGAATCAGCAGCGTGTAATCGAGGGCGTTCTCGAGGTGGCGGCGCGCCACCGCGATGAGCTGGCCCAGCGCCGCATGGAATGCGGGGTCGCCCGCGGCGCTCTCGAGATTGCGCAGATCGAAGCCGGCGCGCGCGAACGTCACTTGCGGCAGCCAGCACACGCGGCGCTTCTTGTCGTCCCAGATGTCTTTAAGGATGTTGGTCATCTGGAGCCCCTGGCCGAACGAGATGGCGCGGCGCTCGAGCTCGTCTTTGCACGACGCAATGTCCCGCGAATGGGCGCAAAACAACTCGGTCAACATCTCCCCGACCACTCCCGCGACGTGGTAACAGTACGCGTCGAGGTGTTCTTGATCACGCAGTCCGTCGGTAAACCGGCCCTCCTGAAAATCCTCCATGCCCGCGGACATGATGCGGATGCACCTCTGCAGCGCAGCCTGGTCGGCGTCTGAGAAACTGTGGGTGATGCGCAACACGCGTTCGGTGTTGCGCACAAGATCGCGTTCCGCTTCGAGAGTGCTGCCCTGAAGCTTCGAGGCGAGTTCGCGGCCGAACTCACTGCTAGAAGCTTTTAGCTCGACCGCCCCCACGAACCAGTCGTAATACCGCCGTTTCTCCTCGAGGGTAAGCGTGTCTGAGTCCTCGATGGTATCGGCAATGCGGCACAACAGATACGCGTTGCCGACCACCGCGCGAAGACCGGAAGGCAATTGGGGAATGGTCAGCGCAAACGTCCGCGATACCCCCTGCAAGATAGCGTTCTCATACGCGAGATCCTCCACAAGGGCATCAGGGTGCGGCGTGTCTGTATTCACGGTGTCCACGGGCTGTTGCGCTTTCTGGAATACGTAATGCGGCTTGTCTGCCGCATAGAATAGTCGCGCCTTCAGAGGGCTGTCAATTCGTGGAACCGGAAACCTCTGAACCTGCGCGGCGAAACACAGCGCCTGGCCTTGTACCAGGCGGTGGCTTGGCCTCATCAGCACCGTCCGTACTTGTTGACGAGGTCGCGCATGCGGTGGATCCGGGATTCGTCGGCGCCGGGAGGGACCTGGTCCCCGGCGTTGGCGATGAGGCGCGGGCCGGATTCGCGCAGTTCGAGCCATTGCAGGACAGCCCGGTCAAAGGCGGCCACGTCAACACTGGGCAGCCACAGGTTAGGAGGCACACCGCCCGAGAGGATCATGTCCGGGCCCGCTTCCTCGCGGCAACCTTCCGGGCTGAGGTCGCCGGGGGCCCATGGCGTGACCGCGTCGGCGCAGTCGGCGCCGATGGCGCGAAACATGCCCAGGGCGCCGCGGAGGCGGCCGTCGATGTGGACCGCGGCGTATTTCCCGGCCCGGTGCAAACGCGCGATGGCTTCGGCATAGTAAGGCCTCGACCACTCCTCGAAGAAGTAGGGCGGCTGGATATCGCTCGAGAAATTGTCTCCCATGATGATGATTTCCGCGGGAGACCGCGCGAGCATATCGACGCACTCGAGGAGGTTGGCGTTCACGGCGTCGGCGAACGCGCGCACGGGGCCGTGCATTTCGATGGTGGCGTAGATGGCGCCCTGCACGCCCATCCAGTAGTTGAGAAGGTGGCCCATGGCGCTGTAGCCCGTGGGGACATAGACCACGCCGGTGTCTCCCACCGCCCGGACCCATTCATCGTAGCGGTCCCAGTGCGGCACATACGTGCGTTGCGAGAGAGCATAGCCCAGAACATCGAGGTCGCGCTCGGACCGGACACCCCAATCCACGATGCCCCAGGCGTAGTTTTGCGGTTCCCAGCGCCGCCTGCGCGAGATGGCTCCCAGGGGCGTCTCGATCGTCCACGTGATATGACTTCCGTCCTCGGACTTGGCAACGGCGGCCGTTACATCCTCCGGATAACAGACGTCGTAGAACGATGGCAGTTGGGGAATGTAGAAGCCCGCACCGGTTTCCCTGTGATACGCGATGAGGTCGGTTTCCGGCTCGCTGTGAACGGCGCTCAGGTCCCACGGTTTCCGGTGCTTGTGATAGAACCAGTGGGAGAGATCGAGCATGTAGGGAACAAGGTCCGGGGTTTCCCCCCGGTAAACCGACACGATACGCTCGCGAAGAGTCATGGATATCTTCCTCTCGGTGTTGGCGGTGACAGGATACCCGAGCCAGGCCTCACTATCCAGGCAGGCGAGTTGATTGCCGCAAGTGTTTCCTGATAGCGTCTGGCCCGATTTCCGAACGCATTCCCCGTTGTCCACGCGTAATTTGAGGCCGGGGCAGCCACGCGCGGCCCCGCTCGCACAGCCAGCCCGGGAGAAGACATATGAAGAAAGTCACAGCATTGACGACTTGCCTTATCACCTTTGCGACATTGTTACTGGCAACCTTGTTGACGGGAGCGCCGTGCGCGGCCGCGGCCGAGCTCCGGCTGCCGGCGGTGTTCGCGGACCACGCCGTCTTACAGCAGAATGCCCGCGTACCCGTTTGGGGATGGGGCGAACCCGGCGAGACGATTACGGTTGCCATCGCGGGGCAGACCGCAACCGCAATAGCCGGAACCGACGGGCGCTGGCAGGCCGATCTAGCCCCCATGACCGCCGGCGGGCCCCACGAACTCGTTGTGACGGCCGGAAGCGGCTCGAAAACCTTCTCCGACATTCTGATAGGCGAGGTGTGGCTGGCGTCCGGGCAATCCAACATGCAGTGGTCTATCAAGAACACGGACGGCTGGGAAGAGGAGCAGGCACGGTGCGCAAACGACAAGATCCGGATTGCAATGGTGTTTCGCACATGCAGCCCGGTTCCGCTCAACGATCTGCAGGGGTGGACGCCGTGGGCTCCGTGCAACGCCGAGTCATTGGCGAACTGCTGCAACGGCGAAGGGTTTTCGGGAGTGAGTTACTACTTCGCCAAGCATCTTCAGGCGGGTTTGGGCGTGCCCGTAGGAATCATCAACACGAGTTGGGGCGGGACCCGGATCGAACCGTGGACTCCCCCCGCGGGTTTCGAGCCGATACCGTCGTTGGCCGGCATAGTCGCGCAGATTCGGGTAAACCAGCCCAACAGCGCCGAGTACCAGCAGTTGTTGACGGAAGCGATCGCCAAGGTGGAAGCGTGGATTCCGGAAGCCCAGCTGGCTCTTCAAAACGGCGTATTTCCGCCCGCGCTGCCCGCCATCGCGTCGGCATCGGCTCTGATTAATGAGGGAGCGCCGACAACACTCTACAATGCGATGGTCGCGCCGCTCGTGCCCTATGCCAACCGGGGTTTCATCTGGTACCAGGGCGAATCGAACCGGGGCGAGAGCATGCTGTACCGCGACAAGATGGAAGCGCTCATCAAGGGATGGCGCACTGTGTGGCAGCAGGACGATCTCGCATGTTACTTCGTGCAACTGGCGCCCTACGACTATGGCAACAGCCCCCAGGCCCTGCCCGAAATCTGGGAAGCCCAGGCGGCCGCAGCGGAGATCCCGGGCGCCGGAATGGCCGTCGTCAACGATATCGGCAATCTGACGGACATCCACCCTACCAACAAGGACGATGTGGGCAAGCGCCTCGCGCTGCAAGCCCTCAACAAGACCTATGGGAAAACGGATGTCGTCTGCGAAAGCCCACTCTTCGACCGGTTTGAGGTCCAAGGGAACGCCATGCGGGTCTATTTCAAGCATGCGAAGTCGCTGAGCACACGGGATGGCGCCGCGCCCACCTGGTTTCAGATTTTCGGTCCGGACGGCGCATACCGTGAGGCAACCGCGGCGATCGATGGGACGAGCGTGGTGTTGACGGCTGAGAGCGTCGCCATGCCGGTAGCCGTCTGTTTCGCGTGGAACCATTGCGCCCTGCCCAATCTCATGAACGAAGCCGGATTGCCAGCGCCCGCCTTTCGTGCGGGAACCATTCCCATCGACGGGGCGTTGCGGGCGAATGTTCCGGAGAGCGAAGGATTCGAGCTTGTCTACGCGCTCGACCCGACCAACCTGACGGCAGAGAACAACAAGCCTCGCTACGACGAAGATCGTCACGAGAGTCTTGCGGGCAGGCGCATCGCGCGCGTCGCCTATTACCTGCAACTCGTCGGACCCGATAACCAGGCGCGATGGGTATATGCGGAGATGGACCCCTTTACACAGGATCTCGCGCATATCGGCGTGCCGATTCCTGACGCGGGCGCACAGTATCAGCAGGATCTCGCAAACCTCTTCGTGAAAACCAACATCGAGGGA
Source organism: Candidatus Hydrogenedentota bacterium (assembly GCA_035416745.1). Classification (NCBI taxonomy): domain Bacteria; kingdom Pseudomonadati; phylum Candidatus Hydrogenedentota; species Candidatus Hydrogenedentota bacterium. The sequence goes on from DAOLNV010000004.1 coordinate 68,067, forward strand.
TTGCCCAGCGGCGCGCTGCCGGGCGGCGTCATCGAGCTGTGGGCCTGCAACTACGGCGCCCAGTGCGCGCGGAGCCTGCCGGAGGCCAGCAACGACCGTTACGATTTCGACGACACCATGAGCATGGCCACCAATCCCGGTTACGGCTGCCTGCAGATCCACGACGCGGCATCGAAGACCACACTCTTGGCCTTCAACAACCCGATGGCGGGACGCGGCGCCGACGTAGGCATCGGAAACTGCCCGGGCGAGAATCCGGATTGGACCTTTGCGCACAATGCGGGCAGTTACATCAACGGAAGACTGATCGTTTTGGTAAAAACCGCTTCCGAGTAGCCGCGGCCCGGTTATTCCATCGTCGTAAGCAGGGTCACGCCGTGACCAGGGCTGTCGATGAGGATCGGCTTGCTGAAATCGAGGCCCACCTCGTCTACAGGCTGAGGGAAACCCTTGTCTCCTGTCAAGAACCCGTCCGGCGCGTACACGTACCGCCGCGCTGCGGGCGTGCCTTCGCCAGGTGCTGATAGAGCAATCTGAACACCGTCGTCGCCGCGGTTCACAAGGCAGAACGTCCAGCCGCTGTCCTTTCTCGCCGCCAGCACCCGCACCCATGGGGCAGGGTCGGCGACACGGTAGATAGTCGCGCCAGGGGGAACGTAGCGGGCCAGAAGCGCCCACGGGAAGAACCATGGCCGGAGAATCATACCCTGAGTCTTGTTGCTCCAGAGCCCCCACGCAAAGTCCAGGTGGGAGTTGTCGTCCAATTGCCATGCGCAGACCGCGTGGCTGCCGGCCTGGACCGCCTGGACGGCGAAATCGGCCATGAACTCGCCGTAGTAGTGGGTGCCGATTTTGGCGTTGGAAGCCGGGTGGCTGGCGTAATCGTTCATGCCCGCTTCGCCGACGATGAACTTCTTGCCGTTCGCGACGGGGTCGTTTTGCCGTGCATAGTGCCACTGGTTCGCGAAATAGTCCTCGAGTTTGCCCGGGGCGACATCCTTGTCCGACGCGTACCGGTGCACGTCGTACGCGCCCAGCACGTCTTTGAGTTGATCGACGGCTTTGAAGAGCCAGTCGTCGGCGTTGGAGTGGTCGGGGCCCGCAATGGTCAGCTGTTTGTCGAGGCCGCGCTGCGAAAAAGCGGCCGCCAGGTTGCGGAGGCCCCCCGCCCATCGCTCGAAATCGCCTATCTCGTAGTTCGGTTCGTTGACCAGGATGAAGTACCGGATGCACGAGTAGCCTTTGGCGTTCACGAGATGGTCCATATACGTGGCGATGACTTCCGCATAGCGGGGATCATCGGTCTTTTCGATGCCGGGAGGACGCACCCACTCGCGTTCACAGCCCCAGTCGGTGAGGAGGACAGTGCTTCCCAGGGCCTGGCAAACGTCCAGTTGGCGATAAAGGAGCTGCATCTCGCGGGTGTTCCAGTCGTATTGCCCTTCGCCGAGGTAACACCATTTCGCCAACATCATCATGCGTGCAACGGGAAGGCGCATCCACTCGACGCGCTCCTGCACAACGGCGAACTCCGCATCGGTCACGCCATAGAGGTCGTATCCGCGAGGGTCCCATTCCGCGCCATAGCCGATGAACCCTTCAACAGCGATAGCCTCGGGCGCCACAGTGACTGGAAGCGGCTCGGGCTCCGTTGCGCTGAGCGTCAGTGCCGGTGCGAGGGCGGTCCAGATGAGGATGCCGTGCATAGCGCATTTCCTTCCTGTATTACGGTTCGATACGGATTTCGGCCCAGATGAGCTCCTGTTCAGGCTGCTCGGGGCGTTGCTGGATGTGGATTTCGGTGTAGCCGTCTTTGAGTGCGTCCAGAGGGCAGGTGAACTGGACCGCTCGCACGACGCCGGGGTATTGGCCGGGGTCCGGGCGGTCCTCGATGGGCGCGCAGGGCTGCCCGTTGACAGTGGCGTCAAACACGGCGGCCCCGGTCCCCTCCTTCTGGGCAAGCCCGGCGATGAAGGTGGCCGTTCCGGTTTTTGGGGCGGGGCCGGTGTAGAGATTGAACGTGCCCCCGGCATGACCGTTCACGGGAAGCCTCGCTCCGTTGGACACGCCGGCGGGCACCGTGTCGTGAAACGCCTGGATGTGACGGCGGGGAAGACGGGCGCAGACATCGGGTCCGAGGCCTTGTTCGAGAAGAATGCGATAGTCGCTCGTACTTACCGGTATGGTGCCTGAGTCCATGAAGTTGAACAGATAGATCTGGTTCGCCCCGCGATGCCACGAGGCGGCCGCAAAACCCCGGCAGGATTCAAGGGTGTTGGCCACCGCGCCGCCGCCGGGGTAACCCCGCACGTTGAACTCGAGTCCGGGCGCGATAATCACGCGCGCGGCCGCATCACCCATTCGTTCACGCCACAACTCGACGGGTATGTCGAAATCGGAGGAGGTCCAGAACGGCGTAGGCACGAGCATGTCGACAAGCCCCTCTTTTGCCCAGGTGATGCCGTCCATGCCAAGGCCCGCCGCGGCGTCCGGATGCGCAGGCACGCGCGCGCCGAGCTGGATCGCGTGGCCGCGCTTCTTCGACCATTCCCCGGTCAGCGCGCGCACGTCGCGCATGAACTGCGTGAGGATTTTGCACCCCTCCGCTTCTTCGCCGGGAGCGAAATGGTACCCGAAACGCATCCAATCCAGTTCCAGCCCGTCGGGGTCGTAGCGTTCGAGCAGTTCGCGGATGAAAGCCATATTGTGTTCGCGCACCGCGGGGACGCCGTAGTTGAGGGCGCGGTCGATCCAGCCTGAGCCGCCCGGCACGCGCCAGTATTCGGGGTGCTGGACCCAGAATGTGCTGTGCATGAAGTTCTTGGGGTCTGAGACGTCGTGCACGTCGTTCATGCGCATCGACAGCCACGGGGAGATGCCTTTTTCGCGGGACCGGGCGATCCATACGGCGTAGGGGTCGAGGCCGCGCTCGTCGAGCAGCTTCGCGTTGGCCGCCCAAGGACCGCCGAACCCCGGCTCCGGGGCATTCTGGCTGCCCTGGTCCCAGATGGCGTCGCGCACGGCGCTGCGGTAACTCGCGCGCATGGCGTTGGGATTCAAGAACAGGTGGCTGACCTTCGTGCTGGCATACTGGTCGACGAAGGCGCGAAGGCCTTCGATGGTCATATCGTCCGCGGTGCGGCTGCCGAAGAAATGGCTGTTGTCCTCGTTGATTACCAGGCCGCGCGGTTCCTGGGCCGTTGCCGAAAAGCTCACGCCTGACGCAACGGCAACAAGAAGCGCGATACTTCCTCGTGATACGTTCCACATGCTTCGTTTCCTTTCCTGGATGGATGCGGTTCACGCATGGAATAACGGAACCAGTATCTCCAGACCAGTGCGATCATAGCAAATGAAAAAGCGCCCTTGGCCTCTTTCAATCAACCCCCTGAAATCGGCCCGAGCCGGCCGAACGGGCTGGTCCGCCTGGTATGTTCAGCGCTTTGCTGTTGAGCACCGTTGTGAGACCAGGTCCGGCGGCCGTCGAGAATGTGACCGGCGGGGGCGCCGGGCCTACACGGGAAAAGGCCGCTTGGGCTCTCTTAGACTGGCCCGGTCAAATCAACGGTCCGGGCTACTCTCTCTCCTTCTCCTGCATGCGCGCGATTTGGTTCCGGTAGTGCTCGGCGAGGCCGGGGTACTCCTTGAGGGCGCTACGGCCGGCGTCTTTCAGGCGGTAGACGCCCCGGTCCACGCGCTCGAACCAATCGTAGACGTTGTTGTATAGGATGTCCCGTGTCTTGGGACCGGTACCCAGATTGCGCAACGCGGCGGGCGAACAGTCGCCGAGCGCTTCGAGGCCGCAGGCGATGTGTATGGCGTTCTCGCGGTAGGCGGTAACCAGTTTGCGTCCCGTGCTGCCGCCGCGGTTGAAGTCTCCGGAACGTCCCTCTACTTCACGCAGGAGCGCGCCCCGCCGCCGGGAGTCTCGTTTGCGGGCGAACGGCGTCGGATGGAATACGATCTGGAGCCGGGGCCGCCCTGCCGTGAAAGACACAAGAATAAGACCCAATTCCAAGCGGCGGAGAAGGTGGCGGAGCCTGCGCCAGTGTTTTCCGCGCAGAGGTTCGGCGGGACGCGGCAGGGCCACGTAGACCGCGTCGGCGACGCGCTGCCGATCGGCGGCCTGAGCCAACAGCGACACCGTGAAGCTCCGCTTGAGTTCGACGACGACCGTGTGCCCATCCCGGGTCCCGACGATGTCGCAATCATTGACTTCGCTGCGCACGGTATAACCCTGGGACTCGAGGAAGGCGGTCACGGGCCGCGCAAGCTCGGTTTCGTACCGGGGCCGGGTTGTTTTGTCTCGGGGCATCGCTTTGGCGTCTTTGTACAGCCTGTCGAGAGGCACGCTTCTCCCCCACCGCTATCCAACAAGACCGGGGACCGTGCTGCCGGATGGTATAGCCGCCCGTACGTTGCGGTCCCCGTTCAAATCACGCGTTGCCGAGATTGCGGAATAGGTAAACGCCCTCTTTCCCCGGAGCAATGACGTCTTTCCAGCCGTTCCCGTCGAGGTCGGCGACCCAGAAATAGATGCCGGCCCCGCTGCATTCTTTCCGATCGCCGTAGTCGATTGTCCGGCGGACGAATTCGCCGCCCTTGATCTCGAAGTAGTAGATGCCTACGGGATCATCCGCGCCGGGGTCGGTGGCATGCGCGTAATAGCGCTTGCCAGTAATGAGCTCGACTTGGCCGTCGTTGTCGATGTCGACCAGCTGCATGTCGTGGTATTGGGAGCGTTCGGTGTCGATGTCGTGCTTGACCCACGTGCGGTTGCCGTTGCCGTCGCGCTTCTGTTCATACCAGGCAAGGCCGTAGTCGTGGCCCGCGCCGACGATGAGGTCGTTGAGCCCGTCGCCATTGACGTCATGGACCAGGATCGGCACGCTGGCGGAAGGAACGAGGGTGAACTCGGGATGCAGGACCCACTCGCCGCCCAAGGGGTTCTCGGGGGCTTCCAGCCAGCCGCTTGCCAGGACGATATCGGGGCGGCCGTCGCCGTTGATATCGCCGAAGCCCAGACCATGCCCGCTATTCTTGCTGTACACCACGAATTCGTCGAATTTGCCCGCTCCCTTGCCGTTGGCGTCTTTCACGAGCTTGAAGACGCGGACAGGGCCGCCCGGCGTGTTGGGGATGATCTCGAGCTCGCCGTCCTGATCGATGTCAAAACAGCAGGGGCGCTCGATGTTGCCGACCTCGGCGATGTCGTGGACGGTCCACTCGACGGGCTGGCCCTTGGGATTCTCGCGCCACGTCAGCTTCATGCCGAACCAGGCGCCGCTCACAATATCGACATACCCGTCGCCGTTGACATCGAGGGGGATGTCGGCGAAATCATCGAAGTAGTCATCGACGGCTTTGACGTCACAGATCTTGTGGCTCTTCGTAAAATCGGGGCCTTCGAACCAGTAGCCGCCCGACACGATGTCCATAACACCGTCGTTGTTGACGTCGCAGGCGCACGCCGCCTCATACACCACGTCGCCAATGCGCGTCTTCTGGAATTTCAACATCGGGGTCTCCTCCGCTGCCGTCGCAACCAGTACCACAACCATTGCCCATGCCGTCATTGCGCACCTCCTGCACTGTGTTGTCTTGAAAGAGCTATCCTAGCAAAACGCCACCCGCCGGGGAAAGCATTTCGCCATGCGTCCGGGGGCGAGAGTGGCTGTTCCAGAAGACGTCTGCGTACAGGAAAGACG